>NZ_CAJCKD010000014.1:0-85768 GCF_903970855.1 Curtobacterium sp. ME12 | reverse complement strand
CGTCCTGCGCCCCGCCGTCCTGCGCCCCGTCGCCCCGCGCCCCGCCGTCCTGCGCCCCGTCGCCCCGCGCCCCGCCGTCCCGCGTCAGCGGGGCCGGCGTCAGCGCGCCAGCGCCTGCTCCAGGTCCGCCACCAGGTCGTCGGCGTCCTCGATGCCCACCGACAGCCGGACGACGTTCTCCGGCACGGCGAGCTCGGTGCCCTTCACCGACGCGTGGGTCATCTCGCTCGGGTACCCGATGAGCGACTCCACACCACCGAGCGACTCGGCCAGGGCGAACAGCTCCGTCGACTCCGCGAACCGCTTCGCCGCCTCGGCGCCGCCGGACAGTGCGACCGAGAGCATCCCGCCGAAGCCGCGCATCTGGCGTGCGGCGATGTCGTGCCCCGGGTGGTCGGGCAGGCCCGGGTAGTAGACGCGCTCGACGCCGGGCGCGACGACGAGCGCCTCGGCGACGGCCTGCGCGTTCCGCGAGTGCCGCTCCATGCGCACCGCGAGCGTCTTGATGCCACGGGTGGTCAGGTAGGCGTCGAACGGCGACGAGATCGCACCGGCGCCGAACTGCAGGAACTGCACCTTCGCCGCGAGCTCTTCGTCCGCCAGCACGACGGCTCCGCCGACGACGTCGGAGTGTCCGCCGAGGTACTTCGTGGTCGAGTACACGACGACGTCGGCGCCGAGCGACAGCGGCTGCTGCAGGTACGGCGACGCGAACGTGTTGTCGACGACCACCAGTGCGCCCGACTCGTGCCCGAGGGTCGCGAGCGCGGCGATGTCGGCGATCTTCATGAGCGGGTTCGTCGGCGTCTCGACCCACAGCACGGTGGTGGCCGGTGCGCCCTGCAGCGCCGCGCGGACCTGGTCGAGGTCGCTCATGTCGACGACGACGAGCTCGACGCCCCACGGCACGTGCAGCCGGCTCACCAGGCGGTGGGTGCCGCCGTACACGTCGTTGCCCATCACGACGCGGCCGCCGGGGACCAGCGCGGCGCGGAGCAGGGCGTCCTCGGCGGCGAGCCCGGACGCGAACGACGACGCCGCGACGCCGCCGTCGAGGTCGGCCAGGAGCACCTGCAGCGAGTCACGCGTCGGGTTGCCGGCGCGTGAGTACTCGTAGCCGTTGCGCATGCCGCCGACGCCGTCCTGCACGTACGTCGACGTCAGGTGGATCGGCGGGATGACGGCGCCGGTGGTCTCGTCGGGCTCCTGGCCGGCGTGGACGGCCCGGGTGCTGAACTCGGTCATGCTCGGTGGTTCCTTACTCGGAGAGGTAGGTGAGGAGGTCGTGCCGGGTCAGCACGGTGACGGGCTTGCCGTCCGCGACGACGAGGAGCGCGTCGGCCGACTCGAGCGCACGACGCGCCGCGGAGACCGACTCGCCGACGCCGATGAGCGGCAGCGGGTCGCCGACGAAGCCGGTGAGCGCGTCCGACATCTTCGCGGTGCCGGTGAACACCTGCTCGAGCAGTGCCTTCTCCTCGACGGCGCCGACGACCTCGCCGATGACGACGGGCGGCTCCGCACTGAGCACGGGCATCTGCGAGACGCCGTACTTGGTCATGATGTCGACGACGTCTCGCACGGTGTCGGCCGGATGCGCGTGCACCAGGTCGGGCAGGCGGCCGTCCTTGCCGGCGATGAGCGAGCCGACGGTGCGCTCGTCGTCGGTCTCGGCGAACCCGTAGGAGCGCATCCAGCGGTCGTTGAAGATCTTGCCGAGGTAGCCGCGGCCGCCGTCCGGCAGCAGCACGACGACGACGTCGTCCTCGGTGAGGTCACGGGCCGCGCGGAGCGCCGCGACGACGGCCATGCCGCTGGAACCGCCGACGAGCAGTCCCTCCTCGCGCGCCAGGCGCCGGGTCATCGCGAAGGAGTCGGCGTCCGACACCGCGATTATCTCGTCCGGCACGCCGGCGTCGTACGCGCTCGGCCAGAAGTCCTCGCCGACGCCCTCGACCAGGTACGGGCGCCCGGTGCCGCCGGAGTACACGGAGCCCTCGGGGTCGGCACCCACGATGCGGACGCCGCCGTCGGACGCCTCCTTCAGGTACCGTCCGGTGCCGGAGATCGTGCCGCCGGTGCCGACGCCCGCGACGAAGTGGGTGATCTGCCCCTCGGTGTCGCGCCAGATCTCCGGTCCGGTGGTCTCGTAGTGGCTGCGGGGACCGTTCGGGTTCGCGTACTGGTTCGGCTTGTAGGCGCCGGGGATCTCCTGAACGAGCCGGTCGGACACCGAGTAGTAGGACTCGGGGTGCTCCGGTGCGACCGCGGTCGGGGTCACGACGATCTCGGCGCCGTACGCCGTCAGCACGTTGCGCTTGTCCTCGCCGACCTTGTCGGGCAGCACGAAGACGCACCGGTATCCGCGCTGCTGGGCGACCAGGGCCAGACCGACGCCGGTGTTGCCGGAGGTCGGTTCGACGATGGTGCCACCGGGGCGCAGGTCTCCGGAGGCCTCGGCCGCGTCGATGATCCGGGTAGCGATGCGGTCCTTGGACGACCCACCGGGGTTCAGGTACTCGACCTTCACCAGGATGGTCGCCCGCACCCCCTCGGTCACCCGGTTGAGCTTGACGAGCGGGGTGTCGCCGACGAGGTCGACGACGGAGTTCGCGTAACGCACGGCGTCGAGTCTAGGACGCGGTCCCCGCGTCCCGCTGGGATGTGTCGTGCGCGGACAGCGCACCGGGACTCCGCGGCGGACGGCGTGCCCTGGTCGCGCTGCGCGCCGGACGGGAGGCCCGTGCGGACGCCGCCACGGGCCTCGGCGTCCGGCGCCCGGTCGCGACCACGACCGTCAGGGGTGGAAGACGTCCGCCGACGTGTTCTGCTGCCGGTGCAGCTGCGCGTACGTGCCGTCGAGGGCGAGGAGTTCGTCGTGCGTGCCCTGCTCGACGATCTGACCGTGGTCGAGGACGAAGATGACGTCGGCGTCGCGGATCGTCGACAGCCGGTGCGCGATCGAGATGGTGGTCCGACCGGCGGCCGCCGTGTCGAGCGCCGTCTGCACGACGTGCTCCGAGATGGAGTCGAGTGCACTGGTGGCCTCGTCGAGGACGAGCACCGGCGGGTCCTTCAGCATGACCCGCGCGATGGCGATGCGCTGCTTCTCACCACCGGACAGACGGTAGCCGCGCTCCCCCACGACGGTGTCGTAGCCGTCCGGGAACGACGCGATCGTGTCGTGGATGTTCGCCGCACGGGCCGCACGCTCGAGCTCGTCGTCGGTGGCGTCGGGCTTGGCGTACCGCAGGTTCTCGCCGATCGTGGCGTGGAACAGGTACGTCTCCTGGCTCACGATGCCGACGTGCCGCATCAGGTCCTCGTGCACCAGGTCGCGGACGTCCTGCCCGGCGAACCGCACCGATCCCTCGGTCGCCTCGTACAGCCGGGGCACCAGGTAGGACACCGTCGTCTTGCCCGCGCCGGAGGGACCGACGAAGGCCGCGAACTGCCCGGGGCGGAGCTCGAACGACACTCCGCGCAGGGTCGGCTTGTCGGCTTTGCCGTCGGGGTAGGTGAAGACGACGTCGTCGAAGGCGACGTGGCCGACCTTCGACTCGTCCACGGGCCGGGCGGTCGGCGAGTCCGTGATGGCGGGCTGGAGGTCGAAGTACTCGAAGATGCGGGCGAAGAGCGCACCGGAGGTCTGCAGGTCGAGGACCACGCGCAGCAGCCCGACCGTCGGGAACAGCAGCCGGGACTGCACCGTCGTGAACGCGACGATCGTGCCCGCCGTGATCGGGACGTCGCCGATGATCAGGTACGCGGCGACGACGTAGATGATCGCCGGGATGATCGACAGGAAGATCTGCACGATCGCGAAGAACCACTGCCCGGACATCTGCTGGCGTACCTGCAGGGTGATCTGGTTGCGGTTCTCGGCCCCGTAGCGGCGGGTCTCGCTGGCCTGTTGGTTGAAGCTCTTCGCGAGCAGGATGCCCGAGACGCTCAGCGCCTCCTGCGTGATGGCCGTCATGTCGGACAGCGACTCCTGCGTCTGCGCGGCGATGCGGGCCCGGACCTGGCCGACACGACGCTGCGCGATCACGAGCAGTGGCAGCAGGACCACGGCGACCAGCGTCATCTGCCAGCTCAGCAGGAGCATCGCGACCACGGCGGCGATCACGGTCACGGTGTTGCCGAGCACCGACGAGATCGTGTTGTTCAGCACGCTCGCCACGCCACCGACGTCGTTCTGCAGGCGCGACTGGATGACGCCGGTCTTGGTGCGTGTGAAGAACGCGAGCTCCATCCGCTGCAGGTGCGCGAACAGGCGCATCCGCATCGCACCCATGACCTTGTTGCCGACCGTCGCGGTCAGGTACGTCTGCCAGACGCCGACCCCCGCGCTCGCGATCCAGAGCAGGACCATCGCGGACACGAGCTCGATCAGCACGGGCACGTCGGGGCGACCCGACGGCGGGAACAGTCCCCGGTCGAACGCCTGCTGGGTGAGCAGCGGCGGCACGACCGAGATGGCCGCGCCGACCAGCACGAGGACGACCGTGAGCATGATCGCCCGGCGGTGCGGCTCGAACAACGCTGCGATGCGGCGGACCAGGTGCGGGATCTTCGGCGCCTCGGCGTTGGCGGCCTTCTGCGCGCGGAAGTCGCCGCTCGAGATGCGCCCGCCCCCGCGCGGAACGCCGCCTCGCCCGCCGTGTCCCATGCTCATGAGGCCACCGTAGCCCCGCGCTCGGACATCGAGCGCCCCTCCACGGCACCGCAGTATTTGACCCCGTTCAGGGGGCGTGCGAGCATGTGCCGTCCCCGTCCCCGCACCACCGAGGTCCCATGTCGTCCGCGCCGTCACGTCCCACGTCCCTGGGGGCGCAGCTCGCCCGCCGCAAGCCGATCGAGCAGCTGCAGGCCGAAGCCTCCCGTGGTGTGAACGGTGAACCGCTCCGCCGATCGCTCGGGGTCTGGCAGCTGACGATGATCAGCGTCGGGGCCACGCTCGGCACCGGCATCCTGGTCGTCCTCGGCACCGCGGTCCCGCTCGCCGGTCCCGCCGTCTGGATCTCGTTCGTCGTCGCGGGGATCGCCGCACTGCTGTCCGCGCTGTCGTACGCCGAGATGGCGGGCGCCGTCCCGACCTCGGGGTCCAGCTACTCGTACACCTACGCCACGATGGGCGAGGGCATCGCGTGGATCTGCGGCTGGTGCCTCGTGCTCGAGTACGCCGTCTCGGTGGCCGCGGTCGCCGTGGGTGCCAGCGAGTACGTCGACGAGACCCTCCGCGTGTTCGGGCTGCACCTGCCCACCGCACTCGCCGCTCCCCCGGTCGACGGCGGCGTGGTCAACCTGCCCGCGGCGGTCCTGGTCCTGCTCGCCACCGCCGTGCTGCTGCCCGGTGCCCGCGAGAGCGCCTGGGTGAACACGGTCATGGTCATCGTCAAGATCGCCCTGCTGGTCTTCTTCGTCGTCGTGGCGTTCACGGCGTTCCAGGCGCAGAACTTCGAACCGTTGGCCCCGATGGGCGCCGCCGGGGTCACCGCCGCCGCGTCGCGGCTGTTCTTCTCGTACATCGGCTTCGATGCCGCCTCGACCGCCGGTGAAGAGGCCGAGAACCCCCGCCGTGACCTGCCCCGGGCGATCATCGGCTCGATCGCGCTCATCACGGCGCTGTACATCCTCGTCGCGATCGCTGCCGTCGGGGCCCGCTCGTGGACCGCGTTCTCGTCGTCCGAGGCGTCGCTCGTCCGCATCGTCGTCGACGTCACGGGGCAGCCGCTCGTCGCCCTGGTGTTCTCGATCGGCGCCGTCGTCGCCATCGCCAGCGTCGTGCTCACCGTCCTGTACGGCCAGACCCGCATCCTGCTCACGATGTCCCGCGACGGCCTGGTACCGAAGGTCTTCGGGCGGGTCTCCCGTCGCACCGGCACCCCGATCGCGAACACGCTCATCATCGGCATCGCCGTGACGATCGTCGCCGCGCTCGTGCCCCTCGGGGAACTCGCCGACGCCACGAGCATCGGCACCCTCGTCGCATTCGCCCTGGTGAACGTGTCCGTCATCGTGCTCCGCCGCTCGCAGCCCGACCTGGAGCGCTCGTACCGGGTGCCGCTGTTCCCCGTCGTGCCGATCCTCGGCACCCTGAGCTGCGTGCTGCTCGCGGTGTTCCTCGGCGCCACCACCTGGATCGCCTTCGGCATCTGGATGGTCGCCGGCGCCCTGCTCTACCTGGCCTACGGCCGCCGCCACAGCACCCTGCGCTGACGCGCCCGCGACCCGCACACCGCGCCGAGTCTCGGCCAGGCGGACTTTCCACGGCTCACGAAGGCCCGAGAGTGTCTGCTCGGACGAGACTCGGCACATTCCTCGGGACGATCGCGCACCTGCGCTCTCCACAGATCCCGCAGGAGGGCTCACAGCGCAGACCCGAGTCCGCACACTCGCATCATGCAGCTTCACCGGACACGCCCCGATCT
Organism: Curtobacterium sp. ME12; assembly: GCF_903970855.1. NCBI lineage: Bacteria > Bacillati > Actinomycetota > Actinomycetes > Micrococcales > Microbacteriaceae > Curtobacterium > Curtobacterium sp. ME12. The sequence continues at coordinate 79,334 of NZ_CAJCKD010000014.1, read as the reverse complement.
CCTCCGCGCCGAGCGATCGGATCCATCGCAAGCACGACAACTCCGACGGCTCCATGCCGCTGGGCGAGTCATCCGGCTCCGTGCGGGTGTCTACCTCGACAAGCGGGTGTGGGATGCACTCGACACATCGGACAAACACCTCGCCATGGCTTGGGCTCTCGCTCCTGACCTGAGTTCGACCAGCGCGTTCTCCCACGTCACGGCTGCACTCATCCATGGCTGGCCGTTGATCGGGCCGGCTCCGGAACGGATCCACGTCGTCGACTGGAAGCTGGTCGGTGTCGAACACCGGGTCGGGCTCATCCGACACGGCATCGACCCCGCTGGCCTACGCCTCGGCCCCAGTCGATTCGACGGCGTCCCCGTGGTCGATGCGCTCGGAACGGCGATGGCCGTCGCGCGAACGTGCGACCCGGCGGTCGCCGCCGTGGCCATCGACCATGCAGTGCGAACGAAGGCGCTCGACAGGAAAGTGTTCGAGGAGCACCTGCCGCCGCCCGCATCACGCGGTGGCCGGAGGGCTCGGCTCGTCGCCGCTGCGCTCGATCCGGCACACGAGTCTCCCGGTGAGTCCTACTCTTCGATCCGACTCGTGCAACTGGGAGTGACCAACATCCAGCGGCAGCATGAGTTCATCACGAACGGGTTCCGCGACCGAGTCGACTTCTGGTTGCCCGACGCCGGAGTCGTCGTCGAGTTCGATGGCAAGCAGAAGTACGTCGACCGCGAGATGCTCGCAGGTCGCGATCCCGGCGAGGTCCTCTGGCAGGAGAAGCGCCGGGAGGACCGCATCCGTACCCACCGAGGAGTTCGGTCCGTCATCCGAGTGACATGGTGGCACCTCGAGAGCCTCGACCGGTTCCGTGCGCTGCTCCGATCGCACGGGGTGTCGATCACTCCGTGAGCGGCACCGGCGACAGTCGAGTCTCGGCTCAACGGACAACTTCGCGCTCCAGCGGCCGGCAAAGTGTCCGCTCAGCCGAGTCTCGGCGAAAGGCGCCACCCGCACACGACGAAGGCCGCCGCCCCGAGGGGCAGCGGCCTTCGTGACCGGAACGGTCGAGACTACGCGAGCTCGATCGTGGCGCCAGCGGCCTCGAGGGTCGCCTTCGCCTTGTCGGCGGTCTCCTTGTTCGCACCCTCGAGGATCTTGGCGTCGGCGGTCTCGACGAGCGCCTTGGCCTCACCGAGGCCGAGCGACGTCAGGCCACGGACCTCCTTGATGACCTGGATCTTCTTGTCACCAGCGGACTTGAGGATGACGTCGAACTCGGTCTTCTCCTCAGCGGCCTCGGCCGGAGCAGCTGCGCCGGCGGGGGCGGCAGCGGCGACCGGGGCGGCCGCGGTGACCTCGAAGACCTCTTCGAACTTCTTCACGAAGTCCGAGAGCTCGATGAGCGTGAGCTCCTTGAAGGCCTCGATGAGCTCGTCCTGCGAAAGCTTCGCCATGATTTTCTCCTACTACTAGCTAGTACGTGTGGTTGATGAACGCGAGCCTGATCAGGCCGCGGACTCCTGCTTCTCGCGAAGGGCGTCCACGGTGCGGACGGCCTGCGAGAGGGGTGCCTGGAACAGGTACGCAGCACCGAACAGCGAGGCCTTGAGTGCGCCGGCGAGCTTGCCGAGCAGCACTTCACGGGACTCGAGGTCGGCGAGCTTGTCCACCTCGGTCGCGGAGAGCGGGTTACCGTCGAAGTAACCACCCTTCACCACGAGCTCGGGGTTCGCCTTGGCGAATGCACGCAGCGACTTCGCGACGGCGACGGTGTCACCGTGGACGAAGGCGAGAGCGGACGGACCGGCGAGCTCGTCGTCGAACGACGAGATGCCGGCGTTGTTCGCCGCGATCTTGGTCAGCGTGTTCTTCACCACGGCGTACGTGGCGTGCTCACGGATCGAGTTGCGGAGCTCCTTGAGCTGCGCGACCGTGAGACCGCGGTACTCGGTGAGCAGAACGGCGTTCGAGCTACGGAAGGACTCCGTGAGCTCGGCGACCGCAGCTTCCTTGTTCGCCATGGTTCTCCTTGGGGGGGGTCTTGCCGGCAGCCCCAGGTCCACGAACGAAAAAAGCTCCGGCGCAGAGGCTCGGAGCTGCTCTCACCAGATGGTGGGAGTGGTTCGGAACACCTGCGCGGGATGCCTCACGAGTGAGGACCTTCGGTCACGATGTTCACAAACACGTTGCGAGCAGCACGACATCCGGCGGTCTTTGGCTTCGAGAACTGTACCAGACGCCGTGGGCGTCACCAAACACCCCCACCGGAGGCGCGGGGCGGCCCCGCCCCGCGCCTCCCGACCGTCAGTGGGCGCCGTCCACCGCGGCGGGTGTCGCCGACCAGTCCGCCGACCCGGCCGGGTCGGCCGGGTCGGCCGTCGACGCGACGGCCCCTGCCGCGGCGGCAGCCGCAGCCGGGTCGCGGGGCAGGTGCACCGTGAAGACGGTGTCCCCCGGCTCACTCGTGACCTCGACCCGACCGCCGTGCGCCTGCACGACCGCGTCCACGATGGCGAGCCCCAGACCGGTCGACCCGACCGTGCGGGACCGCGAACTGTCCGCCCGGGCGAAGCGCTCGAACAGCTTCGGCAGGAACTCCGGGTCGATACCCTGGCCGGTGTCGCGGACGGTCAGGTCCACGCCGCCGTCGACCGGGGCGAGGCCCACCGTGATGCGGGTGCCCTCGGGCGTGTGGGTCCGGGCGTTCGTGACGAGGTTCACGATGACCTGGTGCAGGCGTGCGGCGTCGCCCGTGATCGTCACCGGTTCCGGCGGGACGTCGACCTCGATGGGGTGCTCCGGTGAGGCGGCGTGCGCATCGTTGACGGCGTCGAGCACCAGGCCGGTCAGGTCGACCTCGGCGAACTGGATCTCGCGGCCTTCGTCGAGCCGGGCGAGGAGCAGCAGGTCCTCCACCATCGAGGTCATCCGGATGGACTCGGACTCGATGCGGCTCATGGCGTAGACGACGTCCTCCGGCAGGTCGCCGCCCATGCGCCGGGTGAGCTCGGCGTACCCGCGCACCGAGGCGAGCGGGGTCCGGAGCTCGTGCGAGGCGTCGGCGACGAACTGCCGCACCTTCTGCTCCGAGCGTTCCCGCGCCTGCATCGCACTGCCGATGTGCCCCAGCATGCGGTTGAACGCGCTGCCGACCCGGCCGACCTCCGTGCGGGGGTCGGTGTCGGGCACGCGGACGCCGTCGAGGGCGTCGCTGCGGTCGAGCGGCATGCGCGCGACGGTGGAGGCGGTCTCGGCGACGCGCTCGAGCGGGCGGAGCGACTGCCGGACCACGAACGCGGCGACGACCGAACCGGCGACCAGTGCGGCTGCCAGGACGGAGAGGACCCCCGCGAAGAGCTTCCAGACGCTGTCGTAGACGGGTGCCATCGGGAGCCCCACGACCAGGACGGCCGGGCCGACGTTGACGGCGGCCAGACGGTACCGTCCGACGTCCGAGCCGAGGTCGATCGTCTCCGGGGCGGCGTCCACGCGGACGGATCCCAGTGCCTCGGCGCTCGCCTGCGGGATCCCGCTCGGGCGGCCGTAGTCGTCGAGCACGTTCGCGATCACGACCTGGCCGTCGACGAAGTACGCCGTCAGCGTGCCGGCCGCCTGCCCGGACGGTCGGGACAGGTCGATGCTCGGCTGCCCCGACTGGTTCTGCTGCAGGTACCGCTGCGCCCGGTGCGTGGCACTCGTGATCTGCTTGTCGATCGCGCTGGTCTGGATCGAGAAGAGCGCGATGAGGCTGGCCCCGCCGATCACCGCGCTGACGGCGACGACGAGGGCGACGATGCTCAGGACGAGCCGGCGCCGCAGGGTCACGAGGTCGGCTTGATGACGTACCCGACGCCGCGCACCGTGTGGATCATCGGGGTCTCACCGGCGTCGATCTTCTTGCGCAGGTAGGAGATGTAGATCTCGACGACCGACGACTTGCCGCCGAAGTCGTACGACCACACGCGGTCCAGGATCTGCGCCTTCGAGAGCACGCGGCGGGGGTTGCGCATCAGGAAGCGGAGCAGCTCGAACTCGGTCGCGGTGAGCTCGATCGGCCGACCCGCACGCGAGACCTCGTACGACTCCTCGTCGAGCACCAGGTCGCCGACCACGATGCGGGAGTCCCCGGCCTCGGAGATCGAGATCTGCGAGCGGCGGATGAGTCCCCGCAGACGCGCCACGACCTCCTCGAGGGAGAACGGCTTGGTGACGTAGTCGTCGCCGCCCGCGGTGAGCCCGGTGACCCGGTCCTCGACGGAGTCCTTCGCGGTGAGGAAGAGCACCGGGGTGTCGTCGTTGTTCTGCCGCAGCCGGCTCAGCACCTGCAACCCGTCGAGGTCCGGCATCATGACGTCGAGCACCATCGCGTCCGGCTTGAACTCCCGTGCGGTCGTCAGGGCGTCCTGCCCGCCGTTCGCACTCTTGACGTCCCAGCCCTCGTAGCGGAGCGCCATGGACAACAGGTCGGTGAGGCTGGCTTCGTCGTCGACGACCAGGATGCGCAACGGGGTTCCGTCGGCACGCGTGAGGCGCGGGGCTGCTGCAGGCTGGGAGATGGTCACGTCTTCGAGTATCGAGAAGTTCCTATGAGCGCTCTGTGGGGCGCCCCTGTGCGTTCTGTGGATCGAGGACGCGTCCACATCTCCTCCTCCGTACGGTGGAGACATGTTGCGATCTGCAGCCTGGCCCGCGTCGGCCCGGCACCTGGACACCGCGCGGATCGAACGGACGACCGGGAGGCCCGGCTCGGCACCGACGGACCGCCTCGCGGTCGCACGAGCGGTCGCCGCCACCACCCCACCCCTGTCATCCGGCACGGCCGGCGGGTTCTTCGGCACGCTCGCCGCGCTCGCCGCGGCGGACGTCGCCACCGCCCGCACCGTCGAACCGCACCTGGACGCGCTCGGGATCCTCGCGCAGGCCGGGGTCGACGCCCCGGACGGCTCGACCTGGGGCGTCTTCGCGGCCGAGGGGCCGGGCCTCCGACTCGACGCCGCACCGCAGCACGACGGCTCGGTCCTGCTGCACGGCACGAAGCCGTGGTGCTCGCTCGCCTCGACGCTCTCGCACGCGCTGGTCACCGCTCACCTGGGCGACGAGCGGGTCCTCGTCGCCGTGGACCTGCGCCAGCCCGGGGTCACCGTGCACGACGACGCCTGGGTCGCACGCGGCCTGCCGGACGTGCCGAGCGGACCGGTCGACTTCGACGGCGTCCGGGCACGACCCGTCGGCGCGCCCGGTTGGTACCTGCGACGTCCGGGCTTCGCGTGGGGCGGCATCGGCGTCGCCGCCTGCTGGTGGGGCGGTGCTCTCGGACTCGCCCGGGTGCTCCGTGACACCGCGTCGGCGCACCCGGAGTCCGAGCTGCTGCAGGCCGCCCTCGGCGCCACCGTGGCCGACCTCGCCGACGCCGAGGACGCGCTCGCCGACGCCGCCGCCCGGATCGACGATCCCGACGCGGCCTCCGACGACACCGACTGGCGGCTGCTCGCCCAGACCGTCCGGTCGCGGGTGCGCCGTTCGGTCGACGCGGTGCGCGAGCGGGTGGTCTCGACGATCGGCCCGGCACCGCTGACCGCCGACCCCACCGTCGCCGCGCGGGTCGCCGACCTCGAGCTCTACGTCCTGCAGGACCACGGCGCCCGCGACCTCGCCCGCATCGGCCGGATGGTGCTCGAGCGCGGCGGCGTCGCGTGGTGAGCTTCGACCACCGCGAGCCGGGCACCGACCCGGCGGCGTGGACGGGATTCCTCGACGGCCTGGACGCCCCGGCGATCGACCTGGCCGGTGTGGGGTCGGTGGTGGTCGTCGCACCCCACCCCGACGACGAGACCCTCGGCGCCGGTGGGCTGATCGCGGCCGCTGCAGCGGCCGGCGTCCCCGTGCACGTGCTGCTCCTGACCCGCGGCGAGCGCTCCCACCCGGACTCCCCCACGACGAGCCCGGAGGCACTCGCCGCCGCCCGCGACGCGGAGTTCGTGGCGGCCCTGCGCACCCTGCACCCCGGCGTGACGTCGACCTCGGTGGGGATCGCGGACGGTGCGACCCGCGAACACCGGGACCGTGTCGTCGACACCCTGGCCACGGTGCTCGCCGACGTCGCCCGCCCCGTGCTGCTCGTCGCGCCGTGGCGCGGGGACGGGCACCGCGACCACCGCATCGCCGGCGAGGTCGCCGAGGCCGCCGCGGCGAGCGCCGCCGACGTCGACCTGCTCGCGTACCCGATCTGGGCCTGGCACTGGGACGACCCGGGCCACTCCGTCGCCCCGTGGGACGACGTCCGGGCCCTGTCGCTGCCCGACGACCTCGTCGCCCGGAAGCGAGCCGCACTCGACGCCTACCCGTCGCAGACCCGGCCCCTGTCGCCCGCGCCGGGGGACGAGGCGATCGTCGACGACCGGCACGCCGCCCACCACCTGCGGACGACGGAGTGGTTCTTCGCGCCGGGGGCCGCCGCGTCGCGGTCTCGCGAGTCGTTCGACGCCCACTACGACCGGAAGCCCGAGGGATGGGACTTCGACGGGTCCTGGTACGAGCAGCGCAAGCGTGCCGTGACGCTGGCGGCGCTCCCCCGCCCGCGCTTCCGGTCGGCACTCGAGCTCGGCTGCGCGACCGGCGTCCTGACCGCAGCCCTCGCCGAGCGCGCGGACGACGTGCTCGGCACGGACATCTCGGCTGCGCCGCTGGATCGTGCTGCCCGTCGCGCCCCGACCGCTCGGTTCGTGCAGGCTGCCCTGCCGGTGGAGTGGCCGGACGGGCGCTGGGACCTGGTGGTGATGTCCGAGGTCGGGTACTACCTGTCGCCCGCCGACCTCGACGCGACGATCGACCGCGTGCTCGGGTCGCTCGACGACGACGGCGTGCTCGTGGCCTGCCACTGGCGGCACCCCGACGACGAGGCGGTCTCGAGCGGCGACGCGGTGGACGCGCGGCTGACCGAACGGTGGCCGCGCCCCGCCCTGCTCCGACACGTGGAGGAGGACTTCGTCCTGAGCGTCCTGCCCGGCCCGGCGGTCACCTCGGTGGCCCGGGCCGAGGGGATCGTCCGGTGAGCCGACCGGAACCGCGTGCACGCATCGACGTCGTCGTCCCCGCGCACGACGAGGAGGACCGGATCGCCGCGTGTCTCGACGCGCTCCTGGTGGCCGTCGACCGGCTCGCCACGGAGCGGCCCGGGGTCGACGCCGCCGTCACGGTGGTGCTCGACGGTTGCACGGACGGCACCGCTCCGGTGGTCGAGCGGTACCCGGTCGACGTCCTGACCACGGATCGTGTCGGGGTCGGTCGGGCACGGACCATCGGGGCGACGCACGCGCTCCGTGCGCACGACGGCGACCCGGCAGCCCGGTGGCTCGCCCACACCGACGCCGATTCGCGCGTGCACGAACGGTGGCTCGTCCAGCAGTCCGACGCCCTCGCCTCTGGTGCGCAGGTGCTCGTCGGTGCCGTCGTCCCCGACCCGGACGACCTGGCGCCCGCGGTGCTCGACCGGTGGACGCGGGCGCACCCGCCGGGTGCTGCCCTCGGCCACGTGCACGGCGCGAACCTCGGCGTGCTCGCCGCGGCCTACGTCAGCCTCGGCGGGTTCGACCCGGTGCCCGAGCACGAGGACGCGCGGCTGGTCGCCCGGGCGCGGGCGCTCGGCTTCCGGGTGGACGCCACCGTCGACCTGCCCGTCGTCACGAGCGGGCGCTTCGCCGGCCGGACCCCCGGCGGGTACGCGGAGCACCTGCGCCGGCGGTACGGCGACGTCGGTTGACCCGCCCTTAGCCGGCACACAGGTGCGCGATGGGTCGGTCATCGACAGCGTGCCTAGGTTCTCCTCCGTCGGCCCCGCCGCGTGCTCTGCGCGGCCGGTGACCCCAGCCGGCCACCACCGAGGAGAACCATGTTCCTGACCTACCTCAGGCGCGAACTCACGAACCGCAAGAAGCAGACGGTCATCATCGCGATCGGGATGGCCCTGGCCATCGCCCTCGTGGTGATCGTGTCGTCGATCTCGGGTGGCGTGCAGGCAGCGCAGTCGAGCGTCCTGCAGTCCGTCTACGGCGTCGGCACCGACATCACCGTCACCAAGACCGCGACGGCGTCGACGAACGGCGGGCGTCCGAGCTTCGACTTCGGCAGCCAGGGCGACAGCGACGACGACAGCGGCTCGACCGACCTGTCGCAGTCGCGGCTCGCGGTCGCGCGCGGCACGAGCACCCTGAACGCCGCGAACCTGTCCACGATCACGAGCACCGACGGCGTCAAGGCCGCGACGGGTGTGCTGACCCTCGAGAACAGCACGTTCTCCGGCCAGGTCCAGCAGCAGTCGACCGACGACAGCAGCACGGACGGCAGCAGCGACTCCAGCAGCGACAGCACGACCCAACAGGGTCCGCCGAGCGGGGACACCGGCGGTGGCGGCGGGTTCGGCGGCGGGTCGTTCAGCGTCGACTCGTTCACGGTGACCGGCATCCCGGTGTCCGGCGCCGCGGTCGGCCCGCTCACGAGCACCGAGCTCACGAAGGGGCGCACCTTCGCCGCGAAGGACGCGGGCAAGGACGTGGTCGTGCTCGATGCGTCGTACGCGAAGAGCGAGTCCAAGGCGGTCGGCGACACCGTCGACATCGGCGGCACCGACTTCACCGTCATCGGCATCGTCAGCTCCACCGGCTCGGCCTCGACCACGGGCTCGAACACCTACATCCCGCTCGACACCGCGCAGGCACTGGCCGACCTCGACGGCAAGGTCACCTCGATCTACGTCTCCGCCGAGTCGTCCTCCGACGTCAGCACCATCAAGTCCGCGCTGCAGGCGAAGCTGACGAGCGCCACCGTCTCCACCGAGGCCGACCTGGCCTCGAGCGTCTCCGGGTCCCTCAGCACCGCGTCGAGCCTGGTCTCGAACCTCGGCAAGTGGCTGTCGATCGTCGTGCTCGCCGCGGCGTTCCTCATCGCGATCCTCTTCACGATCTCCGGCGTGACCCGCCGCACCCGCGAGTTCGGGACCCTCAAGGCGATCGGCTGGTCGAACGGCCGCATCACCCGACAGGTGGCCGGCGAGTCCCTGGTGCAGGGCCTGATCGGCGGCGTGCTCGGCGCCGCGGCCGGCCTGGTCGGCATCCTCGTCGTGAACGTCATCAGTCCGACGATCTCGGCGAGCGCCTCGAGCACGACCGGCGGTGGTGCCGGTGGCGGCGGCGGCATGCCCGGCGGCGCAGCGACCGCGGCCGCGGGCAGCGGCACGACGGGCGGTGCACCGGCCGGGGGCTTCGGCGGCGGCGCGAGCACCGCGTCGACGACCGACGTGGTCCTGCACGCCCCGGTGACCGTCGAGATCATCCTGCTGGCGATCGGCCTCGCGATCCTCGGCGGTCTCATCGCCGGCGCGCTCGGCGGCTGGCGCGCGAGCCGGCTCCGCCCGGCCGAGGCGCTCCGGAGCGTGGCCTGATGCCCGGCCGCACCGACACGACCGAACCGACGACAGGAGCAACCGTGACCAGCACCGACACCGCGACCGGCGAGGCGGAGGCGACCCGTGCCTCCAGTCCGATGTACCGGCTGACGAACGTCAGCAAGACCTACGAGCAGAAGAACCGGACCGTCACCGCCCTGACGAACGTCCTCCTGACGATCCCGCAGGGGCAACTCGTGGCCGTCCAGGGGCCGACCGGCGGCGGGAAGTCGACGCTGCTGCAGATGCTCGGAGCACTCGACCGGCCGAGTGCCGGGTCCATCCACCTCGGTGGCGACCGCGACGTGGCGAAGCTCGGCGACGGCGCACTGACCGACCTGCGGGCGACCGAGATCGGCTTCGTGTTCCAGAGCTTCAACCTGATCCCGACGCTGACGGCCCTCGAGAACGTCGAGACGGCGTTCGCGGGGTCGCTCGCGAACCGGTCCCGGACCGAGGTCCGCGAGCGCGCGGTCGCTGCCCTCCGCGAGGTCGGACTCGGCGAGCGGATGGAGCACCTGCCGGCCGAGCTGTCCGGCGGACAGCAGCAGCGCGTGGCGATCGCCCGGGCGCTGGTGAAGAACCCGAGCGTGCTGCTCGCCGACGAGCCGACGGGTGCGCTCGACGAGTCGACCCGCGACGAGATCATGGCGCTCATCGAGAAGCAGTGGCGGGAGCGCGGGCTGACCGTCGTCATCGTCACGCACGACTCGTGGGTCGCGAAGCGTGCCGAGCGGCGCCTGCACATCAAGCAGGGGCAGGTGCGCGAGGTCTAGCGGGGCGGGCGCGTTTCGCGCTGCGCGACAGACCACGCGTCCCGCGGCGCGTGGACTGTCGCGCAGCGCGTGACGACGCCGCTACCCCGCCACCGGGTAGTCGCAGTACGCGAACCACGCCGAGTCCGGGGCCCACGGCGGCACGTTGACCGTCCCCTGCCCGCCGTCGAGCGCCACCAGGGTCTCCGGTTGGACCGCGATCCGTGCGCCGCGGACGAGCGACCCCGGTAGCAGCCGCAGCTCGACGCGGTGGTCCGCCGGGTGGCCCTGCACGCCGGGCTCGTACGACAGGTAGAGCAGGTGTGCGCCGTCCGGCGACAGGTGCGGGAACCAGTTCACCCGGTCGTCGTTCGTCAGGCGGACGGGGCTGTCGTGCCCGGGCCAGCGCACGGCCAGCTGCGCGGTGCCGGGGGTGAACCGCTCCGTGTTCCAGAGCAGGATCCCGCCGGCCGGACTGATGGTGCAGCCGTCGTCGGAGTGCTCGTCCCGCGTGACGAACGTCGGCTCGCCGGTCTCCGGGTCGACCATCGCGACGTCGGTCGTCCAGACGCCGTCCTCGGACAGCTCCCCCACGATCGCGGCGAGGGCACTGCCGTCGGGGGCGATGCCGTGCAGGTAGAACTTCCGCTTGGCGGGCAGGGCCGCAGCGACGTCGGTGATCCGGGTCGTGGGGCCGCCCTCGGGCAGCGGGACGCGGTACAGCTCGCCGTCGCGCGCGCTCACCACGATGGAGCTGCCGGACGGGTCGACCACGTGGTCGTTGTTGATCTCGTCGACGCCGTCCATCGGCACCGGCACGAGCGCGGTCTCGTCCAGCACGGTGCCGCTGTCGGCGGACGGCAGTCGCAGCAGCCAGAGGTCGCCGTCGCCGTTGAGCACCAGGGTCTCGGCGTCCAGGACGTTCGGTGCCTCGACGAGCACCGCGGCCGACTCGAACACGAGCCTCGAGGTGCGGGACTCGACGTCGTACACGTGCACGCGGCTGGTCTGTCCGGGCAGCAGCTGCCGCCCCCTGGTCTCGTCGCTCATGGTTCCATCCTGTCGGTCGTCGGGTGGTCGGGTGGTCGGGTCGGTGGGGAACGGCAAAACACCGGTGTTCGCGCTGCGCACCGCGTGATGCGGCGGCGTCGAGCACGAACACCGGTGTCTTGCGGAAGGGCTCCGCCTACTTCACGGCACCGGCGGTCAGGCCTGCCACGAACTGGCGCTGCACCACGAGGAACGCGGCCACGACCGGGATCGACACGACGAGCGACGCCGCCATGACCTGGTTCCAGTACACGTTCGTCTGCGTCGAGTACTGCTGCAGACCGACCGCCAGGGTCGAACCGAGGCCGTTCGTCATGACCGAGGCGAAGAGGACCTCACCCCAGGCCGTCATGAACGAGTAGATCCCGACCGCCACCAGACCCGGGCGGGCCGACGGCAGGATGACCCGGAACAGGGCACCCATCGGGCCCGAACCGTCGACCATGGCGGCCTCGTCGAGCTCGCGCGGGATGGTCTCGAAGTACCCGGCCAGCATCCAGATCGAGAACGGCAGTGTGAACGTCAGGTACGTGATGATCAGGCCGAGCCACGACCCGACGAGCTGGATGCCCAGGGTGTTGCCGAGGTTCGTGAAGATCAGGAACAGCGGCAGCAGGAACAGCACGCCGGGGAACATCTGCGTGGAGAGCACCGCGGTGGTGAAGGTGCTCTTGCCCTTGAAGTTCCAGCGCGAGACGCCGTAGGCGGCGAACGTCGCGATGATCAGCGAGAACACCGTCGCCACCGTGCAGACCACGAGCGAGTTGATGAAGTACCGACCGAGCGGCACCGTCGACCACATGTCGATGAACGGCTGGAAGGTGATCCGCGACGGGATCCACGTGAAGTTGTCCTGCACGTCGCCGAGGGGCTTGATGGCCGTGGTGATCATCACGTAGAGCGGCACGACCGTGAACAGCGTCAGGACGACCAGGGTGATGATCTTGAAGGACTTGGCGCCAGTTGTCTCACGCACGGACGGACCTCCGGTTGGTCACGGCGAGGTAGATGCCGGTGACGACGAGCAGGAAGAGCAGGAGCAGGACGCTCATCGCGGCACCGGAACCGAAGTTCCAGGTGATGAACGACGCGTTGTAGATGTGGAAGCTCAGCAGGTCCGCGGCGGGCGGCTGCGCGGTCGAGCCGAACAGCACGAACGGGGTGTTGAAGTCGTTGAACGTCCACAGGAACATCACGAGCACGAGCGTCACGTTGACCGGGCGCACCATCGGCAGCGTGATCGAGCGCCACTGGCGGAACGGCTTGGCACCGTCCACCGAAGCGGCCTCGTAGACGTCGTTGGGGACGGACTGCAGACCGGCCATGAGCATCAGGAACGCGAAGGGCCAGGTCTTCCAGATCGCCACGACGACGACGGCCACGAACGCGTTGTTGCCGATGAGCCAGAACGGGGCGTTGCCGCCGAACAGCCCGAGTTGGTCGACGAGCAGGTGGTTCAGGGCCCCGGAGTCCCGCTGGAACATGAACTTCCAGGTGATGACGCCGGCGTACATCGGCAGCGCGTAGGGCACGAGGAACAGGGTGCGGAAGAGCCCGCGTCCGGCGAACGGCTTCTGCAGCGCGACGGCTGCGGCCATGCCGAAGGTCCAGGAGAGCCCGACCACGAGGACCGTGAAGGCGCACGTGATGAGGAACGAGTTGAGGACCCCACGGCCGATCGCCTGGTCGAAGTCGACGACGACCTGGTAGTTCCGGAACCCGGCGAAGGGCGCGGCGCCCCAGTTCGCGATGAAGTACTTGGTGAGCTGGATGAACGAGATCCAGATGCCGGTGAGCATCGGGACGATGTGGATGAGCAGCTCGAACAGGATGGCCGGCGCGACGAGCGCGTAGGGCAGCCAGTGGGTCTTGCGCTTGCGACCTGGCGGACGGCCCGACATCGTCGGGGCCTTCGTGTGCGTCAGGTCGATGCGCTCCGAGTCGGGCAGGACCGTCGTGGACATCTGGTGGGGCCTTTCGGCAGGAGGGGCGTGCAGGTGCGGTCCGCGCGGGCCGTGGCAGCGGCCGGGAGGCGCGGGGTGCGTGGGGCGTCGGCCGCACGGCCGACGGGTGGTCGGCTCCGGGGCGTCAGCCTCACGGCCGACGGGTGGTCGGCCCTGGAACGTCAGGGGCTGGAGGCCCGGGCGCGTCCGGCGGACGCGACCCGGGCCTCCAGGGTGGATCAACCGGCGGCCTGGGACACCTGGTCCTGGGCGGTCTGCAGCGCCGACTTGATGTCGGCTTCGGAGACCGTGGAACCGGTCGCGATCTTGGCGAACATGTCGTTCATCGCCTTGCCGACCGTGGACTCGAACTGGTCCTCGGCGGGCACCAGCGGGAGCGGCTTCGCCTTGTTGTTGTAGATGTCGAGGAACGTCTTCGTCTGCTCGTCCGTGACGGAGTCAGCAGCCTCGGCGAGCACCGGCAGGGCCGAGTACGGCTTGTCCAGCGTCGTCTGCGTGTCCATGCTCGTCATGTACTTGACGAACTTGAGCGCGCCGTCCTTGTTCTTCGTGTTCTTGAAGACCGACAGGTTGATGCCGGCCGGGAAGGACGCGATCTGCTCGCCGCCCTCGGGAGCCGGCAGCGCCACGACGCCGTACTCGGACGACTTCATGCCGAGGGACTCGATGGTCGCGTTCGCGTTGTTCTGGTTGAGGATGAACGCGGCCTTCTTCTTCGCGAAGTCCGTGGTCGACTGCGTCGCGTTGTCGTACTGCGCGTTCGACGGGTTGGCGACCTTCGCGTCCTGCATGAGGTCGAGGTAGCGCTTGATGCCGTCGACGTTGGCCTTCGAGGTGAAGGTCGGCTTGCCGTCCTTGTCGAACCACTCGCCACCGTTCTGCGCCGAGTTGATGAACGCGAAGTGCGAGTTCTCGGTGTACGAACCGCCCGCGAGGCTGAAGCCGTAGGTGTCACCCTTGGTCAGCTTCTCGGCGTCGGAGACCATCTCCTCCCACGTGGTGGGCGGGGTGATGCCGGCGTCCGACAGCATCTTCTTGTTGTAGTACAGGCCGTAGGCGAGACCGTAGAGCGGGACGCTCGTGACCGTCTTGTCGGGCGCGCCACCGGTGGACAGGGCGACCTTGCCGAACTTGTCCGCACCGCCGATCGCCTTCATCTCGGCGTCACCGAACTCCTGGAAGGCGCCGGTGGCCTGGAGCGAGGTCGCCCAGGTGTTGCCGATGTTGACGACGTCCGGGCCCTGGCCCGAGGTGACGGCGGTCTGGATCTTGTTCTGCAGGTCGTTCCAGCCGATGACCTGGAGGTCGACCTTGATCCCGGTCTCCTTGGTGAACTTCTCGAGGACGGGGGTCAGCACCTCCTTGTCGTTCTGCAGGGACGTGCCCTGGTTGGACGCCCAGTACGTGAGCGTCTTGGAGTCGCCGGAGTTGCCGGACGATCCGGAGGAGCAGGCTGCGAGGCCGGACACGGTGAGTGCGGCGGCCGCGGTGATGGCCAGTGCGCGGATGGCAGTGCGCATGACTCTCTACTTTCTCGTCGTTGAGATGGTGCAGGGGATGGTGCAGAGGTGGAGCTGGTGCTGCGGATGGTGCTGGTCGGGTGCTGCTGTGGGTTGCGGGCAGCGCCCTGGCGGTCAGGCCAGGGTGCGTTCCGCGGGGTCCCAGCCCTCGGGGAGGGTCGGGGAGGGCGACACGGTGCTCTCGACGAGCACCGCCTCGCCACGTTCTGCCGCCTCGGCGATGGAGACCATCACGTCGAGGACGTGGAAGGCGAGCGCACCGGGGACGCGGTTCTCGTCGCCGGCCCGCAGCGAGCGGGCCAGGTCGACCACGCCGGTGCCGCGCGAGTAGGTGGAGCCGACCGCGGGGATCGTCTCGGGCTCCTCGGAACCGAGCGCGTACAGCTCGGTGTCGCCGTCGAAGTTGTTCGGGTCGGGGAACACGACGGTGCCGGTCTCCCCCGCGATCTCGACGAAACCGGTGCGGCCGCGGTCGGACTCGAACGAGAAGACGCTCTGCGCGCTCCCGCCGTTCTCGAACTCGATCAGCGCGGAGTGGTTCGTCGGGACGTCCACCGGGAACTCGGTGCCGGCCTTCGGTCCGGAGCCGATGGTGCGGGTGGCGCGGGACTTCGACGCCGTCGCCGTGACCTTCTTCACCGGGCCGAACGTCTGGACGAGGGTGGTGATGTAGTACGGGCCGATGTCGAACAGCGGACCGGCGCCGTACGCGAAGAGGAACTCGGGGCTCGGGTGCCACGACTCGGGGCCGGGGCTCTGGAAGAGCGTCAGGCCGTTCAGGGGCGTGCCGATGCGGCCGTCGCGGATGGTGCGGAGCGCGGTCTGCAGGCCGGCGCCGAGGAACGTGTCCGGGGCGACGCTGACGGTCCTGCCCGCGGCGGCCGCGGCGTCGCGGAGCTCCGCGGCGCTGGCACGGTCGAGGGCGTAGGGCTTCTCGCCCCAGACGTGCTTGCCGGCGGCCAGGGCCTGCAGCGCGACCTCGACGTGGGCGGCCGGGATCGTCAGGTTCACGACGATCTCGATGTCGTCGTCGGCCAGGAGTTCCTCGACGGTGCCCGATCCGGGGACGCCCCACTTCTCGGCCTGCGCGGCGGCGCGCGGCAGGTCGATGTCGGCGATGAAGCGGACGGTCACGTCGGGGAAGACGGTGAGGTTCGACAGGTACTGGTCCGAGATGACCCCGGCACCGATGACACCGACGCCGACCGGGCCGGTGCGGGTGGTGCCGTCGGTCGCCGTTGCAGCGGCGGTCGTGGTGTCGGTCATGCGCGGGCCCCCTCGAGGAACGTGTAGGAGTCGGCGACGGCCTGGAAGACGTCACCCTCGTGGTCGTCGAGCTCGACGACGTGCAGTGCGTCGGGCGCCGCGGCGATGATGTCGCGGATCGGCATGACGCCGTTGCCGACGGCGACCTGCTGCTTGTCGTCGTGCGAGCCGTCGCCGTCCTTCACGTGCAGGAACTGCACCTTGTCGCCGTACTTGCGGATGACCGCGACCGGGTCGTCCCCGCCGACCTGCACCCAGTAGGTGTCGAGCTCGAGCACGACGTCGTCGGACAGGGCGTCGGCGAAGACCTCGTAGGCGCTGACGCCGTCGATGCGGTTCGAGAACTCGAACGCGTGGTTGTGGTACCCGAGCACCAGGCCGTGGTCGGCGGCGCGCGGGGCGAGGGCGCTGAGTTCGCGGGCGATCGCCTCGACGTCCTCGCGCGTGGTCCAGCGCGACTCGTCGATGTGCGGGTCGATGAGGGTCCCGAAGCCGAGGGTGGTGGAGGCGTGGAAGATCCGCTCGAGGTCCTGCTCGCCTGCGTCGAGCAGACGTGCGTGGCCGCTCGGGGCGGCGAGGCCGGCGTCGCGGAGGGCGGCGGCGAGTTCGTCGGCGTTGTCGACGAAGCCGAAGGCCTCGACGTTCGTGTAGCCGATGTCGGCGATGCGCTGCAGGGTGCCGGGCAGATCAGCACCGAGGGCATCGCGGACCGTGTAGAGCTGGACCGAGAGCGGTTGGGTCACCAGGGGTTCTCCTCGTCGAGATGGCGCGGTCGTCACTGACCGATCGTCACACTACGAGCACTTTTGTCGGCGGTCAAGCAGAAGTCCGAGGAATGTCGACGGACTTCATTGCGTGGCGCGAACGATGTGTGCTTCACTCCCCACATGGTCGACTTGAACCGGACGGCAGCGTCGCCTCCGGTCGGGACGAGCGAGCTCTTCCAGATCCTCCGCGACGGCGTGCCGCGCACCAGGGCTGAGCTCGCCGCACTGACAGGACTCGCACGCTCCACCATCGGCGTGCGCCTCGACTCCCTGATCGACATCGGGCTGGTCGGCGCCGTGGACACCGCCGTCTCCACCGGCGGCCGTCCGCCTGCCCAGGTGGCGCTGAAGCCCCGCGCCCGGCTCGTGATCGCTGCCGACCTCGGCGCCTCGCACGGTCGTGTCGCCGTCACCGACCTCGTCGCGGCTCCGCTCGCCACCCGCGAGGCCCGGATCGACATCGCCGCCGGTCCGGTGCCGACGCTGTCCTGGCTCGTCGAGACGATCGACGACCTGCTCGGCGAGGTCGGGCGGAGCCGGCAGGACGTGATCGCGATCGGCATCGGCGTGCCCGGACCGGTCGAGTTCTCCACCGGCCGCCCGGCGAACCCGCCGATCATGCCCGGCTGGGACGGCTTCGACGTGCCCTCGTGGCTCCGCCAGCACATCGCCGCCCACGTCCTGCTCGACAACGACGTCAACATCGCCGCCCTCGGTGAGCGCGAGCACGGCTGGCCGGACGTCGACCACCTGCTGTTCGTGAAGGTCGCCACCGGCATCGGGTCCGGCATCGTCTCCGAGGGCCGGCTGCAGCGCGGCGCCCAGGGCACCGCGGGTGACATCGGCCACGTGCGGGTCTCCCGCGCCGGCGACGTCCCCTGCCACTGCGGCAACACCGGCTGCCTGGAGGCCGTGGCCTCCGGTCCGGCCATCGCCCGCGCACTCCGCGCGAAGGGGCACGACGTGCACACGGGTGCGGACGTGATCGACCTGGTGAACCGGTCGGACCTCGACGCCATCTACGCCGTCCGACAGGCCGGTCGGGACATCGGCGAGGTCCTCGCGACCTGCATCTCGCTCATCAACCCGTCGGTCATCGCACTCGGCGGATCGATCACGCAGGCCGGTGAGCACCTGCTCGCCGGCGTCCGCGAGGTCGTCTACTCCCGCTCGATGCCCCTGGCCAGTGAGCACCTCGTCATCGTCCAGTCCCGCGCCGGGTCCCTCGCCGCGCTGCAGGGGGCCGCGGCCCTCGCCATCGGCTACGCCCTCTCCCCCGCCGGGGTCGACGAGCTCGTCGCCTTCGCCGAGGGGCGCGAACTGGTCTCCTGACGCTCACCCGCGGTCGCGTGAGCGCGTCGGTTTCGGTCTTGCCGGTGGTCGGGGGGACAATCGTCGGGTGACGATCGTGCAGCCCACCCTGTGGGGCGACCTGGACCCCGGTCTGGAGGAGCTGTCTGTCTCCGCCACGCCGGCTACGGTCCCGGGGCGCGACGCGTTCACCGCCCTGCGTGGCCACACCGAGCGCATCGTCGCGCACTCCTCGGACCGCGTCGCCTGGCTCCGCGCCCGCGCCATGGGCATCACCGCCACCGACGTCGCCCGACTGGCCTCGCTGCGCGCCGTCGAGGCCGTCGTCACCGAGAAGCGCTACGGCTCCCGGTTCTCCGGCAACGCGTTCACCGAGCACGGCAAGGACCGCGAACCGGTCATCGCCGCCTGGGTTGCCGCGACCCACGGCATCCAGCCCTCGGCGCACCTGTTCCACGCCGCCGCGAACCGCGCCCACCTCGCCACCCCGGACGGCGTCGGGGTCGACGAGTCGTCCCGCGTGGTGCTCGCCGAGATCAAGACCACAGGCAAGGCCTGGCGGAGCATCCCCCGGCACTACCTGCGGCAGATCTGGTGGCAGCAGTACGTGCTCGGCGCCGACCGCACCCTGTTCGTCTGGGAACGCCACGACGGGTTCGTGCCGGTCGCGGACGAGCCCGAGTGCCGCTGGGTCGACCGCGACGACGACCAGATCCGCGGGCTCGTCCAGCTCGCCGACCTGGTGCTCGACAAGCTCCGCGGCTTCCGCTCCGAGACCGTCGGCCGGACCTCCGCCGGCTAGACCTGCACCAGCCGCAGCCGACTCATCCCCACGACGAGGATGCCGAGCAGGGTGATCGAGACCGCGATCCCGACCACGTAGATCGCGACGACGCCGTAGCCCTGCGCCGGATCGAGGAACGGGTACGGCACCCACCCGTCGGTCGCGCCACGGACGAGCACCACGGTGGTCCAGACCGCCGGGTAGAGCAGGAACCACCACACGTGCCGGAGCAGCAGTCGTGCGCGGTCCGAGAACAGCAGCCAGTCGAGCACCGCGTACACCGGGATGATCTTGTGCACGATGTCGTTCGACCACGGCACCGAGGCCGACACGTTCGCGCCCGTGAGCAGCGTGTTGTACACGATGCCGGTCGTCGCGATGTACACCGTCGCGGCGCCACGGAGCACCGAGACGGCGAGGTCCGCCCGCTTGCGACGGGCTGCGACCACGAGCGTCACCGCGAGGGCCACGGCGACGATCAGGTTCGACTGGATCGTGAAGTAGCCGAAGAAGTTCCAGAACGAGTACGTCGGGGTCTGCGAGCTCTCGAGCCACTGCGCCACGACCGCGACGACGATGGCGATGACGGCGATCAGTCGGAGCGAGTTCACGAGGGTGCGCACGGCTCCACGGTATCGGGACACGGCGACGACGTGCAGGAAGGGCCCGCACCGTTGCCGGTGCGGGCCCTTCCTCGAGTCACTCGACTCAGATGCTGTTGACGTCCAGCGGGATGGCACTGGGATGACGCAGTGCCGAAGGTCGTCAGATGCTGTTGACGTCCAGCGGGATGCCGGGGCCGAAGGTCGTCGAGACGGCGCCCTTCATGACGTACCGGCCCTTCGAGGACGACGGCTTGAGGCGGTTGATCTCCTCGAGCGCGGTCGAGATGTTCTCGTCGAGCTGCTCCGGCGTGAACGAGGCCTTGCCGACGACGAAGTGCACGTTGGCGTGCTTGTCGACACGGAACTCGATCTTGCCGCCCTTGATGTCGTTGACGGCCTGCGCCACGTTCGGGGTGACGGTGCCGGTCTTCGGGTTCGGCATGAGGCCACGCGGGCCGAGCACCTTGCCGAGACGACCGACCTTGCCCATGAGCTCCGGGGTCGAGACGGCGGAGTCGAACGAGGTGTAGCCCTCGGCCACCTTCGCGATGAGCTCGTCGCCACCGACCTCGTCGGCGCCGGCGGCGATGGCGGCCTCAGCAGCCGCACCCGTCGCGAAGACGATGACGCGGGCGGTCTTGCCCGTGCCGTGCGGCAGGATGACCGTGCCACGGACCATCTGGTCGGCCTTGCGGGGGTCGACGCCGAGCTTCAGCGCGACCTCGACCGTGGAGTCGGTCTTCGAGGAACCGGTCTCCTTGGCCAGGGCGACGGCCTCGGTCGGGGTGTAGAACTTGTCGGCCTCGATCTTCGCGGCCGCGGCCTGGTAGGCCTTGGACTTCTTCGCCATGGTGGTCTCCTTGCGAGATACGTGGTTGGCGAGCCGGCGAGGCTCTCCCACGGAAAGGTGTCTGGTGGTGGGCCGGAGCCCGATCGGTGCTTAGGCCTCGACCGTGATGCCCATCGAGCGTGCGGTGCCGGCGATGATCTTCGCGGCCTGCTCGATGTCGTTGGCGTTCAGGTCGGCCTGCTTGGTCTCGGCGATCTGACGGACCTGGTCCATCGAGATCTTCGCGACCTTGACCGTGTGCGGGGTCGAGGACCCCTTCTGCACACCAGCAGCCTTCTTGATGAGCTCGGCGGCCGGCGGGGTCTTCAGGACGAACGTGAACGAACGGTCCTCGTAGACGGTGATCTCGACCGGCACGACGTTGCCACGCTGCGACTCGGTCGCCGCGTTGTACGCCTTGCAGAACTCCATGATGTTGACGCCGTGCTGACCGAGCGCCGGACCGATCGGGGGGGCCGGGTTGGCGGCTCCCGCGTTGATCTGCAGCTTGATCAGGCCCGTGACCTTCTTCTTCGGTGCCATGACTTGTCTTCCTCCTGGAATCGAACACACGGGGATCCGTGCACTCTCCCGCTGGTCCGGCCGTTCCGGACAGCGGTGAAGGCCCGCTCGCACGAGGCGCGCGGGCCCAAACCCGTTCAGTGTAGTCGATCTCGGTGACCGCTACAGCGTGGTGGTCGCTAGAGCTTGGTGACCTGGTCGAAGCTGAGCTCGACCGGGGTCTCGCGCTCGAACAGCGAGACGAGGACGGTGAGCTTGCCGCTCTCCGGCTTGATCTCGGAGATCGAACCCGGCAGGCCCGCGAACGAGCCTTCCTTGATGGTGATCGTCTCGCCGATCTCGAAGTCGACCTCGGCTGCGGGCTGTGCCTGCAGGCCGCCGCCCTTCGCGCCACCCTTGGTCGGCGCGGCCTCGGCGACCTGCACCAGGGACTTGAGCATGCCGAACGCCTCGTCGAAACGGAGCGGCGTCGGGTTGTGCGCGTTGCCGACGAAGCCGGTGACGCCCGGGGTGTGCCGGACGACGGACCACGAGTCCTCGTTGAGGTCCATGCGGACGAGCACGTACGAGGGGATCCGGACGCGGGTGACCAGCTTGCGCTGCCCGTTCTTGATCTCGACGACGTCCTCCATCGGGACCTCGACCTGGTAGATGTAGTCCTCCATCGACATCGAGACCATGCGGTTCTCGATGTTCGACTTCACGCGGCGCTCGAAGCCCGCGTAGGAGTGGATGACGTACCACTTGCCCGGCTTCATCCGCAGCTCGGCCTTGAAGGCCTCGTACGGGTCGACCTCGGCAGGCTCGTCGTCCTCGTCGTCGAGTGCCTCGTCGGCGGCGAGCGTCTCGTTCGCCTCGGCGGCGGTCTCGGACTCGAGCTCGACTTCTTCCTCGTCCTCGACGGCCTCGACGGCGGCCTCGGCCTCGTCGGTGGAGTCGATCTCGAGGGCGTCGTCCACGACGGCGTCTGCCTCGGGGTCACGGGCTTCCTGCAGGGCCGTCAGTGCTTCGTCGAGGCCGGCGTCGACGGTGCCGTCGTCGGGCTCGGAGCTGAGGCCGAGGGACTCGTCGTCGTCGCCCTCGATCGAGATCGCACGCTCTTCAGCGGACTCGACGGAGCGTCCTTCGCCGGTCTCGACGTCGCCTTCCTGGTTCTCCTCGACCTCGGAGGACTGCTCGGCAGCCGTCGCGAGGTCGATGTCATCGCGGGAGTTGTCAGACACAGTCGATTCTTTCCGTTCGGTGGTTCGGGTCGGGGTGGCGTTCGTTCATGGTCACGAGCGACGCCGTCACGATCGACGCCGTCTCGGGCGACCGTACTCCTCGGAACGACCGCACACGGCAGTCGACGTCGGGGTCAGGCCGTGGGCCCGTTGCCGAAGACGTACCCGACGCCGAGACCGAACACGAAGTCGAGGATCGACACCAGGATCATCATGACGACGACGAACACGAGCACGACGCCCGTGTAGCTGAAGAGTTCCTTGCGGGTCGGCGTCACGACCTTGCGCAGTTCGCCGATCACCTGGCGGATGAAGAGCACGATGGCAGCGATGGGCCCGCGGCGCTCGGCCCGGTCCTGCTTCGCCTTGG
Source organism: Curtobacterium sp. ME12 (assembly GCF_903970855.1). NCBI lineage: Bacteria > Bacillati > Actinomycetota > Actinomycetes > Micrococcales > Microbacteriaceae > Curtobacterium > Curtobacterium sp. ME12. The sequence continues at coordinate 56,934 of NZ_CAJCKD010000014.1, read as the reverse complement.
CGACGACGTCGTCCGCCGTCGTCTCCATGTCTTTGCTCGCCAACTTCTACCCTTCCAGAGTTGCAGGGCGGACAGGACTCGAACCTGCAACCTGCGGTTTTGGAGACCGCTGCTCTACCAATTGAGCCACCGCCCTTCGCAACACGGTTCGTCACCGATCCGCGTTCCGGTGGACGAGTCTACGGGAGTCCGTCACACGGTGTCCACTTGGCCCCGTCCACGGCGTGCCGCGCCGGTAGGCTGGGCCCGTGAGCACCGCAGCCCCAGGCCCCGAGTCCACCGCCCACGTGTCCGTCGACACCCTCGCCACCGCGCCGGCCGATCGACCGCGCATCGCGTCCCGCATCGCGGCCATCGCCGAGTCCGCGACACTCAAGGTCGACGCGAAGGCCAAGGCGCTCAAGGCCGCCGGCCGTCCGGTGATCTCGTTCGCCGCCGGCGAGCCCGACTTCGCGACCCCGCAGCACGTGGTCGACGCGGCCGTCGCTGCCGCGCAGGACCCGAAGAACCACCGCTACACGCCCGCGACCGGCCTGCCCGAACTGAAGCAGGCCATCGCCGACAAGACCGCCCGGGTGTCCGGTGTCACCGTCGAGCCGTCGCAGGTCATCGTCACGAACGGTGGCAAGCAGGCGGTCTACCAGGCGTTCCAGACCATCGTCGACGCCGGTGACGAGGTCCTGCTGCCCGCGCCGTACTGGACCACGTACCCCGAGGCCATCCGGCTGGCCGGCGGCGAGCCCGTCGAGGTCTTCGCCGGCAGCGACCAGGACTACCTGGTGACGGTCGAGCAGCTCGAGGCCGCCCGCACCCCGGCGACCAAGGCGCTGCTGTTCTGCTCGCCGTCGAACCCCACGGGCGCCGTGTACTCCGCCGACCAGACCCGGGCCATCGGCGAGTGGGCGCTCGAGCACGGCATCTGGGTGATCAGCGACGAGATCTACCAGGACCTGGTCTACGACGGCGTCCGTTTCGCCGGCATCCTGGCCGAGGTCCCCGCCCTCGCCGACACCACGATCCTGGTGAACGGCGTCGCGAAGACCTACGCGATGACCGGCTGGCGCGTCGGGTGGTCCATCGGCCCGGCCGACGCCGTCAAGGCCGCATCGAACCTGCAGTCGCACCTGTCGTCGAACGTCTCGAACGTGTCGCAGCGCGCAGCGATCGCCGCCCTCACCGGTCCGCAGGAGCCCGTCGCCGCCATGCGCGAGGCCTTCGACCGCCGCCGGAAGGCCATCGTGGACGGCCTCAACGCGATCCCGGGCTTCCGCACGCCGACCCCGCAGGGCGCCTTCTACGTCTACCCGGACGTCACCGCACTGCTCGGTCGCGAATGGGCCGGCACCACCCCGACGACCACGCTCGAACTGGCCGACCTGATCCTCGAGCACGCCGAGGTCGCGGTCGTGCCGGGTGAGGCCTTCGGCCCCTCCGGCTACCTGCGCCTGTCGTACGCCCTCGGCGACGACGACATCGCCGAGGGCGTCGCCCGGCTGGCGAAGTTCTTCGCGTAAACGCTGCGCACGCGACACCCTGGGGAACACAGAACGGGCCGCCTCGTCGAGGTGGCCCGTTCTGTGTTCCGGGAGGCCCGTGGTGCGTCGTGCTCGTCCGTCCCGTCGTGCGGACGATCAGCCGAGCAGGTCCCCCACCACGACGGGTTCCGGGACGAGCGAGACACCGAAGCGGTTCAGGACGGTCACCTGCACGAACCGTGCGAGCTCGGCCACCTGCGCCGCCGTCGCGCCGCCGCGGTTCGTGAGCGCGAGGGTGTGCTTGGACGAGATCGCCGCGCGGGAACCCGGCACCGCGTACCCGCGGTGGACGCCGGCGTGCTCGATGAGCCACGCGGCACTGAGCTTGACGTCGTCGCCCGCGGGCCAGCGGGGCGCGTCCGCCGGCAGGGTCTCGGCGAACGCCGGCGAGACGATCGGGTTCGTGAAGAACGACCCGGCGCTCCAGGTGTCGTGGTCGTCCGCGTCGAGCACCATGCCCTTCGAGCCGCGCAGCCGCAGGACCTCGTCGCGGACGGTCGTGGGCGGCACGAGCGCACCGAGTTCGACCCCGAGTGAACCGGCGAGCTGCGCGTACCGCACGGGCACACCGCGCTCGCCCGCGAGCCCGAGTCGGAACTCGACCGTCAGCACGACACCGCGCCGACCGTGCTTGAGGGTCGACGAGCGGTAGCCGAGCGCCAGCTCGGCTGCCGGGACCCACGCGCGCTCCCCCGTGGCGGCATCGAGGAACTCGACGCGGGTGAGCACGTCGGCGAGTTCGACCCCGTAGGCGCCGATGTTCTGCACCGGGGACGCACCGACCGTGCCCGGGATGCCGCTGAGGGCCTCCAGGCCGGTCCAGCCGTTCGCGACGGTCGTGGCGACGAACGGGTCCCACGGCTCCCCCGCGGCGACGCGGACGGTGACGCCGTCGGCGTCGCGGTCGGCTCCGACGCCCGTCGTCCGGACCAGCACGACGGTGCCGTCGAAGCCCTGGTCGGCGACCAGCAGGTTGCTGCCGCCGCCGAGGACGAGCCACTCGTGGTCGTCGAAGGCGTCGAGCGCGTGGGCGACGAGTTCGTCGGTCGTCGTGGCCGTGAGCAGCCGGGTGGCGGCCCCGCCGACGCGGAGCGTCGTCAGGTCGGCCAGCGCCGGCTCGGACACGGTCAGCGGAACACCACCGTGACCTGCGCCTTGCCGAGCACGGTCTGCCCGGCGGCGGTCACGGTGAGGTCGATGCGCTTCGGCCGACCGTCCTCGTCGACGGTGCCGACCTTCGCGACGATGCCGACGGTGGCACCCTGCTCCGGGTCCACGACGACGGGACGCGTGAAGCGGACGCCGTAGCCCGCGACCCAGCCGCGGTCGCCGAGCCACTCGGCGACCGGCTGCACGGCGATGCCCATCGTGAGCATGCCGTGGGCGAGCACACCCGGCAGGCCGACCGAAGCGGCGACGTCGTCGCGGTAGTGGATGGGGTTGAAGTCACCCGAGGCGCCGGCGTACCGGACGAGCGAGTCACGCGTGATGTGCACGTCACGCTCGGCGACGATGGTGCCGACCTCGAGCGCGGTTGCGGGTGCGGCGGTCATGCGTCGTCTCCTCGGACCACGAGGGTGGAGGTCGCCGTGACGACGTGCTCCCCCTCGGCGTCGTTCATGGTGCTCTGGGCGGTGACCATCGCGTTGCCGCCGAGGGTCTTCACACTGGTGACCGTCAGGGTCGCGGTGAGCTCGTCGCCGGCGACGATCGGCCGGTCGTAGGTGAAGGACTGCTCGCCGTGCACCACGCGGGAGAAGTCGATGCCGGCGTCGGGCTCGTTCAGGAGCTGCGCGAGCGTGGCCTCCTGCACGACGACGGCGAACGTCGGGGGTGCGACCACGTCGGCGTACCCGGCGGCACGTGCGGCGTCCGGGTCGTGGTGGACGGGATTGGTCGCGAAGACCGCACGCGAGAACTCGCGCACCTTCTCGCGGCCGACCAGGTAGGGCTGGGCCGGCGGGAACGTCCTGCCGACGAGCTCGGGGTTCACTGACACCACGGCAGTCTACCGACGCCCGTCCGGGGGCCTGTGATCCATGAGAACGCATCAGCTAGACTGTCTGAGACCGATTCGGGGGAATCGGGGCGTGCCGTGCGGCACGGGTTCGTTCGGGACGGGGAGGGCCGATGGACACCACGACGGAGTTCGCCGTGCACACGGGAGACCGGTGCACCGCCATGGAGGTCGCGGCCGCTGCGCTGCGCCGCACGGGCCACCACGTCGAGTCGACGGGTGGCACGATGACCGTGACGGCGGGCAGCCGGACGCTCACCATCCTGCTCGGCGCGCTCGTCCAGCCGGCCCGGGAGTACCGCCGCTACGAGCTGTCGACCGTCGTGGACGGTGCCACCACCACGATCACCCTGTGCCGGGCCGGGCACGGCACGGCCGTGTCCGGCGGCAGCATCGGCGCGAACCGTCGTCGCGCCGCCTGGCAGCAGGTCACCGCCGCGGTCGAGGACGCGTTCCGTGCGGCCGGGGTGCTCGCGACGCGGACGGACACCGGCTCCCACCGCACGCAGTAGGCGGCCGGACGGCCTCCGACGGGTCGCCGCGCGGCGCACCGTCACGGGAGCGGTCACCGAGGACCCGGCGAGCCATCTAGGTTGGGCCAGGGGCACCGGAGAGGAACCGCCATGAGCATGGAGAGCGCAGCCTGGAGCTCGCTGTACAAGATCTCGTCCGCGCAGGGCGGCAAGCACGGGTTCTCCCGCGCGTCCGTCCGGCGGATCCTGACGTTCGCGGTGCCGTACCGGGCGAAGCTGCTGGTCTTCATCGGTCTGTCCGTCGTCGGCGCCTTCCTCGCGGTCGCGACGCCGGTCCTCGCCGGTCGGGTGGTCGACGTCATCGTCGCCCGTGGTGAGGTCGCGACGATCGTCCGCTTGGCCGTGGTCATCGCCCTGGTGGCCGTGGCCGACGCCGCCGTGTCACTGACCACCCGCTGGTACTCGGCGCGGATCGGCGAGGGCGTGATCCTGGACCTCCGCACCGCCGTCTTCGACCACGTGCAGAAGATGCCCATCGCGTTCTTCACCCGCACCCGGACCGGTGCGCTCGTGAGCCGCCTGAACAACGACGTGATCGGCGCCCAACAGGCCTTCAGCGGCACGCTGTCCGGCGTGGTCACGAACCTCGTGGCGCTGGTCCTCACGCTGATCGTCATGCTCAGCACCTCGTGGCTCGTGACGGTCCTCGCCGTCGTCATGCTCCCGCTCTTCCTGGTCCCCGCCCGCCGGATGGGCAGCCGCCTCGCCGCCCTTCGTCGCGAGGCCGCCGACCACAACTCCGCGATGAGCACCCAGATGACCGAGCGCTTCTCGGCACCCGGCGCCACCCTCGTCAAGCTGTTCGGCCGACCCGACGAAGAGGCCGAGGAGTTCCGCGTCCGCGCTGCCCGTGTGCGCGACATCGGGGTCCGGACCGCGATGCTGCAGTTCGTCTTCTTCACCGCGCTGATGCTCGTCTCCGCGCTCGCCCTCGCGCTGGTCTACGGGCTCGGCGGCTTCCTCGCGCTCGCCGGCCGCCTGGACACCGGCGAGGTGGTCACCCTGGCGCTCCTGCTCACCCGGCTGTACGCCCCGCTGACGAGCCTGGCGAACGCCCGGGTCGAGATCATGAGCGCCGTGGTCAGCTTCGAGCGCGTCTTCGAGGTGCTCGACCTCGAACCACTCATCCAGGAGCAGCCCGACGCGGTCACCATCGCCGACGGGCCGGTCTCCGTCGAGTTCGACGACGTCCGGTTCGCCTACCCGTCCGCCGACAAGGTGTCCCTGGCCTCGCTCGAGGAGGTCGCCACGCTCGACACCCGCGGCGGCGAGGAGGTACTGCACGGCCTGTCCTTCCGGATCGAGCCGGGGCAGACCGTCGCCCTGGTCGGCTCGTCCGGAGCCGGCAAGTCCACGGTCGCGCAGCTGCTCGCACGCCTGTACGACGTCGACAGCGGCGCCGTGCGCCTGGCCGGGACGGACGTCCGTGACGTCACGTTCGCCTCGATGCGCCACACCCTCGGCATGGTGACGCAGGACGGTCACCTGTTCCACGAGACCATCCGTTCCAACCTGCGGTTCGCCCGGCCCGAGGCGTCCGACGACGAGGTGTGGGACGCCGTCCGCCGTGCGCGGCTCGAGCCGCTCATCCGGTCCCTCCCCGACCAGCTGGACACCATGGTGGGCGAACGTGGCTACCGGCTGTCCGGGGGCGAGCGCCAGCGGATGACGATCGCCCGGCTCCTGCTCGCCCAGCCGCGCGTCGTCATCCTCGACGAGGCGACGGCGGCACTCGACTCGACGTCCGAGGCAGCGGTGCAGGCTGCGCTCGGCGAGGCGCTCGAGGGACGGACGGCGATGGTGATCGCGCACCGGCTCTCCACGATCCGCAGCGCGGACGTCATCCTCGTGGTCGAGGACGGCTCGATCGTGGAGCGCGGCACACACGACGAACTGCTGGCCGCGGGTGGCCGGTACGAGGAACTGCACCGCACCCAGTTCGCCGCGCAGGAGAACGTCGCGACCGGTGTGCAGGCGGCGGACTGAACGCGCGGCGGGTCGGGAGCGGTAACAGAGAAGGCCCCCTGACCCAGGGGATCCTGGACGAGAGGGCCTTGCGTGTAGCGAGGGCGGGACTTGAACCCGCGACCCCACGATTATGAGTCGTGTGCTCTAACCAACTGAGCTACCCCGCCAGAGATCCGGAGCGGCACGCGCACCGGGTCGGAGCCCCGAGTCAGGATTGAACTGACGACCCCCTCCTTACCATGGAGGTGCTCTACCACTGAGCTATCGGGGCGATGTGCCGTGAACGGCACCACACGAGGATAGCAGACCTCCGACGCTGCTCCGGAACCGGACGAGACGCCCGGGCGTGCCGCGTCGTGGGCCGCTAGTTCGCGTTGGTCTTGAGCCACGCCAGCGGGTCCACCGGGACCCCGTCGACGTGCACCTCGAGGTGCAGGTGCGGACCCGTGGAGTTGCCCGTGCTGCCGACGAGACCGAGGATGTCGCCGACCTCGACGTGCTGACCGGTGACCACCTTGAAGGAGTTGTCCTCCATGTGGCCGTAGACGCTGACGAACTGCTTGCCGTCGACGTCGTGCTCGACCCAGACGTCGTTGCCGAAACCGCCGTCGTTCGCCTGCACCTTGATCACGGTACCGGCGGCGATGACGCCGATCGGGGTGCCCTCGCCCGGGGCGAAGTCGACGCCCATGTGGTTCGTCGAGCAGAACGAGCATCCGGCGACCTGACGTCCACCGAAGCCCGAGGTGATCGGCACACCGGTCAGGAACGGCCACTGGATCGTGCCGGTCGGGTCGTTCGTGAAGCTGGAGGAATCGACGTTCGCGTACTGCGTGGCGTCCGAGACCGTGAACTGGTCGCGAGCGGTCGAACCGTCAGCAGCGGCACCGACCTGCATCGACTGGGTCGCACCCGAGCTGGCACGGGCCGCGGTCGAGCCGGACTCCGGCACCCAGAGCGCCTGGGCCGGCAGCGAGGTCGAGACGACCAGGCCGGCCGCGAAGAGCAGGGCACCGACCGCGGTCACACGGGAGGCCGACCGACGGAACGACGCACCACGCTTCGGGGCCGGTGCGCTGACGGGGGTGCTGGAACGGATGTGGCGGGTCGCCCGGTCGACCGGGACCTTCGGCGCCGGACGGCTGGTGCGACGACGCGACGCGGGGACCTGCCCGGCGACCCGCCGCGACTGCGACACCGAGGCAGCGGGAGCGGCCGGCTGCGCCTGCACGACGGGCGAGGTGGGGGCCGGCGGCGTCACGATGCTGGAGGCCGGGCGCGCGGGCGAGGCCGGTGCGAGATCGATCGGCGACACCGGAGCCGCTGGGGTTCCCGGCGTGACCGCACCGATCACGTCGTCGAAGCTCGGACCCGTCGAGTCCTGCACCTCCTGCGCCGTGACCGCGCCCTTCGCCGCTGCTCGCTCCGCCTCGATCCGAGCGCGTCGGGTCTGGTGGACGACCGGGGTGGCGGCGTCGACGGAACCGTCGGTGGGAGCGGACGACAGAGGAGTACGGGGCATGCGTGCGGTGGCGATCCTGATCGGAGAAGGGCTCACTCGTTGGTAACGAGCAGATAACGGGACCTGAGCACGCTAGCAAACGTCGTTGCACGTCGCCAGTCGTGGTCGCGTCCACCCGGCACCCCCAGACCTGGGGCCCGGCGCGTCGTCAGGCCCGCACGGCTCCGAGCGCACCCGCCTCGAGCCCACGGACCAGGGCCTCGAGCTCGTCGACGACCGCCGGGCTCGCGAACAGGAATGAGCGGGTCCCCCCGGCCTCCCAGATGCGGATCGCCGCGCCGGCCTCCTGCGCGACGAGGGCCCCACCCGCCATGTCCCACGGGTTGATCCCGCGCTCGTAGTAGGCGTCCACCACGCCCGCCCCGACGGCGCAGCAGTCGAGCGACGCCGCTCCCCCACGGCGGATGTCCCGCACCTCGCCGATGAGTCCGGCGAGCACCGCGACCTGCTCTCGGCGACGGTCGGCCGTGTACCCGAACCCGGTGGCGACGAGCGTCTCGGCGAGCGAACCGGGCGTGGCGACGGACAACGGTTCCCCGTCACGGGTCGCACCCCGTCCGACCGCGGCCCGGAAGACGGTGCCCGTCGCGGGTGCCACGACGACGCCCGCGATCGGCTCCCAGGTCATCGGGTCGGGCGCGCCGCGTACGACGCCGATGCTCACGCCGTGCTCCGCGCTGCCGTACAGGTAGTTGACCGTGCCGTCGATCGGGTCCACCACCCAGGTGATGCCCGAGGCGCCGGAGGCCGAACCGGACTCCTCGCCGTGGAAGGCGTCGTCGGGGCGGGCCTCGGCGATGCGGGCGCGGATGAGTGCCTCGACCTCGCGGTCGGCGGCCGTGACCACGTCGACGATGCTCGACTTCCGGTCCGCGACCTCGACCCCCTCGGCGCGGCGGCGTGCGGCCAGCGCCGCTGCGTCACGGGCGATCGACTCGGCGAGGTCGGCGAACTGGGACGGAGTGAGGTCGGATGCCATGCGCCCATCCTCCCGGAAACACCATCGGCCCCGTCCGCAGTGGACGGGGCCGATCAGATGGTGGCAAGTGAGGGATTCGAACCCCCGAAGGCTACGCCGGCTGATTTACAGTCAGATCCCTTTGGCCGCTTGGGTAACTTGCCATGCGCACCCAGCCGGTGTGATCACCAACCGAAGGCGCGCACAAAAGCATAGCGGATGGCTGACGGTGGTCGTGACCATCGGCCCTGGACGCGACCACGCGCCCACCAGGGCCCGCGCACGGGGGCCGAACCGGGCCTCCCGTCCGCCGTTAGGCTGTTCCGCATGGCAGACAGTTCCTTCGACGTGGTCAGCAAGGTCGACAAGATGGAGGCGGAGAACGCCCTCAACCAAGCGGCCAAGGAGATCGAGCAGCGGTACGACTTCAAGGGTGCCGACGCCTCGGTCGCGTTCAGCGGCGAGGACGTCCTCATCAAGGCGAACTCGGAAGAGCGGGCCAAGGCGGTCCTCGACGTGCTGCAGAGCAAGGTGATCAAGCGGAACATCAGTCTGAAGAGCCTCGACGCCGGTGACCCGTACCCCTCGGGCAAGGAGTACCGCATCGAGGTGAAGTTCAAGAACGGCATCGAGCAGGACGTGGCGAAGAAGATCGGCGCCTTCCTGCGCGCCAACGCCCCGAAGTCGGTGAAGAGCCAGATCCAGGGCGACGAGCTCCGCGTCTCGTCGAAGAGCCGTGACGACCTGCAGAACACGATCCAGCTCCTCAAGGGTGAAGAGTTCGACGTCCCGCTGCAGTTCATCAACTTCCGCTGACCCGCGGCGCCTGCGACCGAGACCCGACACCGGCACCCCGTGGAGCACTGGCTCAGCGTCGTCATCACCGTCCTGCTCGTCCTGCTGGACCTGGCGATCCGCGTCTTCTCGATCATCTACGTCCCGATCAACCGGAAGCCGCAGACCGCGACGGCGTGGCTGCTCGCGATTTTCCTCATCCCCTACATCGGCTTCATCGTCTTCCTGGTCATCGGGTCGACGAAGCTCCCCCGCGCCCGTCGCGAGAAGCAGACCGAGATCAACGCGTACATCCTCGAGCAGACGGAGGGCATCGAGCGGGTCCGTCGTGACCACCCGTGGCCCGCGTGGCTCGAGAGCGTCACGCGGCTGAACCGTGAGCTCGGCGCGATGCCGTTGGTCGGCGGCAACTCCGCGGAGCTCTACCCCGACTCCGAGGAGTCCATCGCCGAGATGACCCGGGCGATCGACCAGTCCCGCCGGTTCGTGCACGTCGAGTTCTACATCGCGACGCTCGACGACACCACGCGCCCGTTCTTCGAGGCGCTCGCGCGGGCGCGGGCCCGTGGGGTGACCGTGCGGTTCCTGCTCGACCACTGGGCCAGCCGCGGGTACCCGGGCTACAAGGACACGCTGGCGTTCATGGACCAGGCGGGCATCGAGTGGCACCTGATGCTGCCCCTCCTGCCGTTGCAGGGCAAGTTCCAGCGCCCCGACCTCCGCAACCACCGGAAGATCATGGTGATCGACGGCTCGGTCGCGTTCACCGGCTCGCAGAACCTGATCGACGCGTCGTACGACATCAAGTCCCACGTCGAGAAGGGCATGGTCTACAAGGACCTGTTCGCCCGGTTCGAGGGTCCGGTCGTCGCAGGGCTCAACGCCCTGTTCGTCACCGACTGGTACAGCGAGACCGACGAACTGCTGCTGCGCGAGAGCGACCCCGTGCAGCGGGCCGACCGCAGCGACGCGCTTGACTGCCAGGTGGTGCCGTCCGGCCCGGGCTTCGACGGCGAGAACAACCTGCGCCTGTTCAACGCGCTGCTCTACTCGGCGCAGCAGAAGGTCTCGATCACGTCGCCGTACTTCGTCCCGGACGACTCGATGCTCTACGCCATCACCACGACAGCGCAGCGCGGGGTCGACGTCGAGCTGTTCGTCGGCGAGATGGGCGACCATGCGATGACGTGGCACGCACAGCGCTCGTACTACGAGGGACTGCTCCGCGCCGGCGTGCGGATCTGGCTGTACCGGGCGCCGACGATCCTGCACGCCAAGCACTTCACCATCGACGACGAGGTGTCGGTGATCGGGTCGAGCAACATGGACATGCGCTCGTTCAGCCTGAACCTCGAGGTCTCCGTGATGGTGCGCGGTCACCGCTTCGTCGACGCCCTGCGCGAGGTGCAGGAAGCGTACAAGGAGCACAGCTTCGAGCTCACGCTCGACGAGTGGGTCGACCGTCCGCGCCGGTCCAAGGTGCTCGACAACGTCGCGCGGCTCACGGCGGCGCTGCAGTAGCCGTCTGGAGGCCCGGTGCGGGTCCGCCCCGCACGGTGCGGCTCCAGCACCGGCACCGGCACCGGCACCGGCAGGACGCTCAGCGCATCGGGACGAGGGATGCCAGGGCCCCGACCATCCGCTCGAGCGGGCCGCGGCCGAGGAACCGCCGCCACAGCATCGCGAAGACCACCGAGCCGAGGGCGAACCAGCCCCAGGCCTCGGCCGACTCGGGGTAAGTCGGCAGCATCGCGATGACCACGAGGTGCCCCGAGTACACCGTCAGCGGCATCGAGCCGACGGCGGCCAGAGGGAACGCGATCCGCTCGGCGACAGGCCCGCGGCCGTCGAACACGAGCAGGCAGAGGGCGATCACCGCGACCGCGACCCCGGCTGTGCCGACCACGTCGACGACCGACGACGAGTGGTCGCGCGGGGACAGGAACAGCTGTGCGAGGGCCTGGCCGGGGCTCGAGGCCTCGCCTGCGTACGGGACCCCGGGGAACGCCAGGGCAGCGTCGTCCGGCAGCGGAGCGAGGACCGATCCGGCGACGTACGCGGTGGCAGCGACCAGTGCGCCGGACACGAGGATCAGGACCTGCCGGCCACGGTCCTCCAGCCCGACCCGGGCGACCGCGAGCCCCACCAGGACGTACGCCAGGAAGGTGACCACGGGGTAGACCAGGCCGAGCTGCACGCCGATCATGCCGGCGTCGGCGTAGGCCGGCGCGATCGCCAGCGCGGCGAGCGGCGACAGCACCGCGCAGAGCACGGCGATGCCGAGCAGCGCCCCCGGTCGGACGCGGAGCACCGGGACCACCAGCAGGAACAGCACCCCGTAGGTCGGCAGGATCACGTACACAGGGGTGTCGAGCGCCATCAGGGCGAACCCGATGACGACGACCACCGCGGCACGGATCGCGAGCCGGGCTCGGATGCGGCCGATGGTGGGCGGGCCGGGCGGCTCGGTCCGTCCGCTGGTCAGGCCGATCGAGACGCCGGCCAGGACCGCGAACAGCGTGGACGGACGCCCGTGGGCGACGGCGGTCCAGGTGGCGGGGTCGGACCAGTCGAGCTGCTCCGCGATGCCGCCGATGTGGGCGGCCATCATGCCGAGCAGCGCGACCGCACGGGCCACGTCGACGCCCTGCAGCCGCATCCCCGACGCGGACGCGCCCCGCACCGCTGTGGGCGGGACGGGGCGCGTGTCGGTCATGGCGTCGTCAGCTCGTCGGGGTGTCGACGCGTCCGAGCGAGACGTCGATCATCTCGTCGCGTGGCACCACCTTGATGCGTTCGCGCCCGTCGACCGCACCGAGCGCCTGCTCGTGGGTGTCGAGGTGGTGCCAGCCCTCGAGGTCGGTGTACTCGACACCGCGCTCCCGGAGCAGGGCCGGGATCGCCTCGTCGGACGGGTCCTCCGGGGTCCACCAGCTCGCCTGGTCGCTGACGATGTGCTGCACGGTCTCCATGGCGTCGGACTTCGTGTGCCCGATGAGCCCGACCGGACCGCGCTTGATCCACCCGGTGGCGTACACCCCGGGGATCTGCTGGTTGTCGTCGTCGAGGACCTGGCCCTCGTGGTTCGGGATGACACCGTGCCGCTCGTCGAACGGCACACCGGGCAGCGGGGAGCCGAAGTACCCGACCGCGCGGTACGCGGCCTGGATCGGGACCTCGCGGATCTCGCCGGTGCCCTCCACGCCGCCCTCGCCGTTCGGGCGGGTGCGCTCGTAGCGGATGGCGGTGAGCTTGCCCTGCTCGTCGCCGACGAACTCGATCGGCTTCGCGTAGAAGTGCAGGTGGAGCCGACGGCTGGCCTGGCCGACCTCGCGCGTGCGCCACTGCTCGAGGACGCGGTTGATCACCATCACCTGCTTGTTCGTCGCGATCGCGGTCCTCGAGGCCTCGTCGTGGTCGAAGTCCTCGTCGTAGACCACCATGTCGACGTCACGGACCTCGCCGAGCTCGCGGAGCTCGAGCGGCGTGAACTTCACCTGCGCCGGACCGCGGCGGCCGAAGACGTGCACGTCCGTGACGGGCGATGCCTTGAGGCCCTCGTAGACGTTCGCGGGGATCTCGGTCGGCAGCAGGTCGTCGGCGTGCTTCGCCAGGATGCGCGAGACGTCGAGGGCGACGTTGCCGACACCGATGACCGCGACGCTCTCGGCGTTCAGCGGCCAGGTGCGGGGGACGTCGGGGTGGCCGTCGAACCAGCTCACGAACTCGGCGGCGCCGTACGAGCCGTCGAGGTCGACACCGGGGATGTCGAGGTCGGCGTCCTTGATCGCACCGGTCGAGAACACGACCGCGTTGTAGTGCTTCTTGAGGTCCTCGAGGGTGATGTCCTCGCCGTAGCGGACGTTGCCGAACAGCCGGACGACACCGCGGTCGAGGACGTCACGCAGGGCGTTGATGATGCCCTTGATGCGCGGGTGGTCGGGGGCGACGCCGTACCGGACCAGACCGTAGGGCGCGGGGAGCTGCTCGAACAGGTCGATCGACACGTCGTAGCCGTGCGCCTCGCGCAGCAGGATGTCCGCGGCGTAGATGCCGGCCGGGCCGGCGCCGACGATGGCGAGTCGGAGGGTGGGCACTGATCGTCTCCAGTTCGTTCGGGTGGGGGTTCCCGGGGGCCTCCCGGCCGGGCCGCAGCGCGTGCGCCGTCGGGAGGGGTGTTCAGCGGCTTCGGTCGACGACGGAGTCCGCGAAGCGGGTGAGCGCCCGTTTCACGGTGCCGTCCGGGAGCGGGGCGAGGGCGGCGACGGCTTCGCGGGCCCAGGCGACGGCGACGGCACGGGTCGCCGCGGTGGCCTCGTGCTCGCGGAGCGCGGCGACGGCCGACTGGTACGGGGCGGAGTCGACCACGTCGTCGGGCGCACCGTTGACGTCGCGCTCGATGCGCTCGACCAGGTGCTGGGCGGACGGGTCGGTCGCGGCCATCCGGCGCAGCTGCAGGACCGGCAGGGTGTCCACACCGGCGCGCAGGTCGTTGCCCGCGATCTTGCCGGTCTTGTCCGTCGCGGGGGCGAGGTCGATGACGTCGTCCACGAGCTGGAACGCCACGCCGACCTTCTCGCCGAAGGTACCGACGGCGTCGAGGTAGGCGCGGTCGGCACCGGAGAACATCACGCCGGCGCGTGCCGCGGTGGCGATGAGCGAACCGGTCTTGTCGCTGAGCACCTGGATGTAGTGCTCGAGCGGGTCGTCGTCCGGCTGCGGCCCCGTGGTCTCGTGCAGCTGCCCCATGCAGAGCCGCTGGAAGGTCTCGGCCTGCATCCGGATGCCCTCGGTGCCGAGGTCGGCCGTGATCAGGCTGGCGCGGGCGAAGAGCAGGTCGCCGGTCAGGATCGCCACGTTGTTGCCGTAGGTGATCTGCGCGGCGGGGACCCCGCGGCGGACGGGCGCCTCGTCCATGACGTCGTCGTGGTAGAGCGACGCCAGGTGCGTGGTCTCGATGCTGACCGCGGCCTTGACCACGGCGTCGGTCACCCCGTCACCGAGCTGGGCGATGAGGAGCGTCAGAGTCGGACGGATGCGCTTGCCGCCGGCCGACAGCAGGTACCGGCTGGTGGTGTCGGCGAGGGTGTCGGTGGAGCGCATGGCCTCCTCGAGCCCCTGCTCGACGAGTTCGAGCCCGTCGTCGACCGCGGAGATGAAGCGTCGGTCGGCGGGCGTGGCGAACAACCGCTCGCCGATGCCCAGCGATGCGCGCAGGCTCGGCGCGCGACGTGCGACCGGGACGCTCGGATTCAAGTGCTGCTCCGTCTTCGGGGGTGGTGACCGGTCAGTCGGCGGCCGGGTCGACGCGCGGCTGCTCGCCGGTGTTCTGGTGGTCACGGCGAGCCTTCGCACGCCGTGCCGCGGACTCGCGCACCGTGTCGGCGACGGGCTTGCGGCCACGGTGCAGTGCGACGATACCGGCCGTCAGGTTGCGGTAGGCGACCACCGAGAACCCGACACCGCGGAGCCACTGGGTGAGCACCTGCTGGTCGGGCCACGCGTCGATCGACTCGGCGAGGTAGCGGTAGGCGGCCGGGTTGCTGCTCGAGAGCCGCGCGATGCCCGGGAGCACGCGCTTCAGGTAGGTGCCGTAGCCGAAGCGCAGCAGGGCGCGGGGCGGCGTCGAGAACTCACAGATGACGACGCGGCCGCCGGGCTTGAGGACGCGCAGCATCTCGGCGAGCGCCTGCTTCGGGTCGTTCACATTGCGCAGCCCGAACGAGATCGTGACGGCGTCGAACGTGTCGTCGTCGAAGGGCAGCTGCTCGGCGTCGCCCTCGACGAAGGTGATCTCGGGGTGGCGTTCACGGCCGACGGCGATCATGCCGGCGGACAGGTCGAGCGCGGTGACCTCGGCGCCCTTCTTGGCGAAGGCCGCCGCGCTGGTCCCGGTGCCCGCGGCGATGTCGAGGACCTTCTCGCCGGGCTGCGGGTCGACCGCGCGGACGGTGGCGACACGCCACAGCGGAGCGTTGCCCGCCGACAGGATGTCGTTCGTGAGGTCGTACTTGGCCGCGACGTCGTCGAACATCGCCGCCACCTCGTCCGGGCGCTTGTTCAGGTCCGCTCTGCTCACACGGTCAATCCTAGAGGTCCCGACCGAGCGTTCACCGGACTCGCAGCCACCCGGGCGGTGCGGGATCGGCGCGTAGCATCGGAGCCGTGACCCGAACCACCACGGCGGCGCCCCCGCTGACGGTCTCGACCCGGATCCTCGACGACCCGGGCGCCGTCCTCCGCCACACGCTCCGCGACCGTCCACTCGCCTTCGTCCGGAACGGCGACGGCATCGTCGGCATCGGCGAGGCGCTCCGGTTCACGTTCACCGGACCCGACCGGATGCGTGACGCCGCGGCCCTCTGGCGCAGCATCGTCGAGACCGCCGTCGTCGACGACCCGGTGCAGCTGCGCGGTTCGGGGCTCGTCGCGTTCGGGTCCTTCGCCTTCGCCGACGACTCCGCCGACGAGAGCGTGCTCATCGTTCCCCGGGTGGTCCTCGGTCGTCGGCGTGGCAAGGCCTGGCTGACCGCGATCGACACCACGCTCGGCGCGGAGCCCCTGGCCTTCACCCGGACCTCGGTCCCGGTCCCCCACGTCGGGCCGCACGTCTCCGTGGCGTTGCGTCCCGGACACATCGACGAGGACACCTACGCCGCCAACGTGACCGAGGCGGTCCGGCGCATCGTGGCCGGCGATGCCCGCAAGGTGGTGCTCGCCCGCGACCTGGTCGGGACGCTGCCGCCGGGAGCCGATCGACGGGCGGTCCTGCTCGACCTCGCGTCGGCCTACCCGCAGTGCGTGACCTTCGCGGTGGACGGACTGGTCGGCGCCACCCCCGAGACCCTCGCCCGCACCGACGGCACGCGGTTGACCGCGCGGGTGCTCGCCGGCAGCGCCGCCCGGGGCACCGACGAGGTGTCCGACCGGGCCGCCGCCGAGGCCCTGGCCAGCAGCGCCAAGGACGTCGAGGAGCACACCTTCGCGATCGACAGCCTGCTCGCGGCCCTCGCCCCGCTCGCGACGGACCTGCGCGCCGACGCCGAACCGTTCCGGCTGCAGCTGCCGAACCTGTGGCACCTGGCGACCGACGTGCAGGCCACGCTGCCGCCCGACACCACGTCGCTGGACGTCGCCGACGCCCTGCACCCGACGGCCGCGGTCGCCGGCACCCCGACGGACGTGGCCGTGCGGCTCGTCGCCGAGCTCGAGGGCGTGGACCGCGGCCGCTACGCCGGGCCGGTCGGCTGGATGAGCGCGACGGGTGACGGCGAGTGGATGCTCGCGCTCCGCAGCGCCCGGATCGACGACGACGGCACCGTCCGGGCCTGGGCGGGCGCCGGGATCGTCGCCGGTTCGGAGCCGACGCGCGAGGTCGCCGAGACGGCCCTGAAGTTCCGGCCGATCACCGACGCGCTCGCCTGAGGCAGTCGCGCGACCCGCGCAGTGATGCAGCCGCGCGGCCACGCAGCCGCGCGGGCGCGCGGTCGCTCGGTCGCGCAGTCGCCGCTCGACCGGTCAGTCCGCCAGCGGGACCTCGATCACGACCCGCTCGGCGGGGTCGGTGAGCACCCGCTCGAGGTCTCCCCACGTCACCGCCCGGCGGTACTCCCACCCGAGGCCGGTGACGACCCGCTCGACGTCGACGTGCTGCGGGGTCGACATCATCCGCCGCATGTCGGCTTCCGGCGTGGTCTTCGCCACCTCGAGCCCGCGGAAGATCGCACCGCCGTGGTCGTTGCCGACGACGACCTGCACCCGGTGGGTGCGTTCCTCCGTCCCGGTGACGAACGCTCCGAGGTCGTGCAGCAGCGTCAGGTCGCCGAGGAGCACGCGGGTGGTGCCCACCGAGGCCGAGGCCTGCTCGAGCGCCGCGGCGATGCCCAGCGCGGTCGAGACGGTCCCGTCGATGCCGGCGAGCCCGCGGTTCGCGTGCACCCGGATCTTCTTGCCGAGCACCCGGGCGTCGGCTTCACGGATGAGCTGCGACGCACCGAGGACCAGCCGGTCGTGCGGCCAGGTCACCCCCCAGACGGCCTCGGCGAGCATGGCCCGGTCGACGGGTCGGCGACGGAGCGCGACCTCGTCACGCAGGAACTTGTTCCGCGCAGCGCGGTCAGCGGAGCGCTTGGCATCGAGGTCCGGGCCGGCGTCGCCGTCCCCCAGGATCCGGCGGCTCGCGCCGACCCAGCGGCCGACCCACGCACGGTGCTCCGGACGGGTGCGGCCCGTCACGCGGACGTCGGACACGAAGGTGGTCGCGGCGTCCGGTCGGGAGGCGCGGGCCGGGTCGAAGGGGTCGGCCGCCGGTCCGCGGACCACGATGGTCTCGACCCCGTCGCGCTGCAGGAGCGCGGGGACCTCCCTGCTGAGGGTCGGGTGACCGAGCACGACGGCCCGGCGGACGGCGCCGCCGTGGTCCGGGTCGCGCAGCAGTTCGCGGTAGGCCACGACCAGGTTGCGACCGAAGCGCGCGCCGCTCGAGACCTCGGCGAGGAGCGGCGCCCCGAGTTCCCAGGCGATCCGCTCGGCGTCCTCGCCGGCGTCGTGCCCGGCGATGACGACGGTTCCGGGTTCGTCGTCCGGGGTGAGCTCGGCGACCGGCAGACCCGTGTGCGCCCGGCGGGTCGCGAACACCAGGTCGACCTCGTCGTCCGGCACGGGGCTGACGTGCTCCGGGGCGAGCCCGGCGGACAGCGGCTCACGGAACGCGACGTTGAGCTGCGCGGGACCGGGTTGCCCGGTGTGCCCCGCTGCGGCGGCGACGGCCTGTCGGGCGAGGGTGCGCAGGGTGTCGCGGACCGAGGCGTCGACGCCGTGCGCCGACGGGGCCTCGACGTCGCGCACGAAGGCCACGGCCCGGCCGAAGATCCCCGGCTGGACAGTGGTCTGGTTGCTGCCGATGCCGCGCAGTTCATCGGGTCGGTCGGCACTCAGCACGATCATCGGCACGCCGGAGTGGTGCGCCTCGAGCACGGCGGGGTGCAGGTTCGCCACCGCGGTGCCCGACGTCGTCACGACCGCTGCCGGCCGGTGTGTCTCGACCGCGAGCCCGAGTGCGAAGAACCCGGCGGTCCGTTCGTCCAACCGCACGTGCACGGTCAGCCCACCGG
Organism: Curtobacterium sp. ME12; assembly: GCF_903970855.1. NCBI lineage: Bacteria > Bacillati > Actinomycetota > Actinomycetes > Micrococcales > Microbacteriaceae > Curtobacterium > Curtobacterium sp. ME12. The sequence goes on along the minus strand of NZ_CAJCKD010000014.1, from coordinate 38,493 downwards.
CGCGTTCGAGGGCGACCGCCGCGAGTGCGAGCGCCTGGGAACGCGAACCGGGGCTCACCACGACGTCGGTGACGCCGGCACGCACGAGCTCCTGCAGGAGGGCGAGCGCGGTGTCCGTCGCCGGGCTGCCCGAACCGGCGGGGCCGTCAGCGATCGGTGCGGCCGTCGTCGTCGCGCTCGTGGAACTGGTCTTCGAGGTCTCGGAGGGTCGCGTCGTCCTGGTCCTTGTCCGTGATGGTGGTGCCCGGCTCCGGCGTGGTGCCGAGGAAGTCCGGGTCGTCCTCGGGTCCACGGTACCGGGCCGAAGCGCCGGGGTCGGCCGCCGGGGTGCGACCGAGCAGGAACCAGAGGACGCCGCCGACGACGGGCAGGACGATGACGAGCAGGAGCCACACGCCGCGGCGCAGGGAACGGACGCGCTGACGGGGCATCGTGCCGCAGTCGATGGCCGCGTACACCGTGAAGGCGACGGCGGCCACGGCGACGATCAACCACAAGCGGACCATGTGGTGAAGTCTAGGTCGCGACCCTGTGATGCCCCTGCCGGTCGGCCGTCCGTAGACTCACCGTGTGAAAGCGTGGCTCCTGTACACCCTGGCTCGGCTCGGCATCTTCGTGGTGGCGCTCGTGCTCCTCCTGCTCCTGACGCCGATGCCGTGGTACTGGGCGACGATCGTGGCCGCCCTGGTGGGCCTGCTCATCTCGTACATCGCCCTGTCCGGACTGCGCACGCAGGTCGCCCTGAGCCTGGCGAACCGCCGCGGCACCCCGGAGCGCGACGCCGACTCGGACTTCGAGGACGACTTCGTCGACGCCGCCGACTCCGACGCCGCAGCCACTCCCGTCGTCCGTCCGGTGTCCGACGCGGACCGGCACGAGGCGCGCCGCGACTCCGACTCCGCCTGATCAGACGGAGCCGGGCGCTGGGCCGTCGGATCAGGGAGCCGGGACGGCTACGGCTGGACGGCCAAGGTGATCCCGAGCACCACCCCGAAGGCGAGCGAGGCGAACGACGACAGCTGCAGGGCCGTGATGAGCTCACGGGGCTTCCGTGACGACACCCCGATCGCCAGGGCCGGCAAGGCCAGCAGCAGCGAGAAGTACGTGAAGCCCGTGCGGAAGTACAGCAGCACGAACCAGAGCAGCACGACGTACGGCAGCATCAGGAACAGGCCGAACAGGACGCGGGCGACCGGACGGCCGACGACCACGGCGAGTGTGCGCTTGCCCGCCAGCTGGTCCTCGTCGATGTCGCGGATGTTGTTCACCATGAGGACCGCGCAGGCGAAGAAGCCGGCGGCCACCGCGGCTGCCCAGCCGCTGACCGTGACCTCGCGGATCTGCACGAACTGTGTGCCGAGCACGGCGACCAGTCCGAAGAACACGAAGACGAAGACCTCGCCGAGGGCGTTGTACCCGTACGGCTTCTTGCCGCCCGTGTAGAACCAGGCGGCGACGATGGCGGCGGCCCCCACGAGCAGCAGCCACCACAGCTGGGTGAGCAGCACGATGACCAGGCCGGCGACCGCGGCCAGGCCGAAGAACGTCAGGGCGACGGTGAGTACGGTCCGGGGCCTGGCCAGGCCGGCTCCGGTGAGTCGTGCCGGGCCGACGCGGTACTCGTCGGTGCCGCGGACCCCGTCGGAGTAGTCGTTGCTGTAGTTCACGCCGATCTGCAGGAACAGCGCCACGGCCAGAGCGAGCAGCGCGACGGCGAGGTGGCCGTCCTTCGCCAGGTAGTCGCCGAAGTCCCCGGGTTCCCCGCTGTCGACGAACGCGACGGCGGTGCCGAGCACGACCGGGACGACACCGAGGGTCAGGGTGCGCAGGCGTGCTCCGCCGATCCAGTCGCGCGCGGTCGCCTTCCGCTTGGTGCGGGCGGGGGCAGCGGCCTTCGCCGGGTTGCCGGACCGGCCCTGCTTCTGCGTCGAGTTCTTCGTTCGTGCCACGAGCACCGATCTTATTGCCGATGCGGCACCCGGCGGCTCGCAGTCCCTACGGGCGCCCCGGGTCGACGAGCGCCTGCACGGCCCGGCGGTCGGGTTTGCCCGACGGCAGCATCGGGACCCGCTCCACCAGGACCACGTCTGCCGGGCGGGCGGCACGCCCCAGGGTGGCTCCGACGTGGGCACGCACGGCCTCGACATCGAGCGGTCGCTCGGTGACGACGACCGGGACCTCGCCCCACTCCCCCGCCGGGCGCCGGGCGACGACCGCGCTCTCCTGCCCGGGGAGGCCGCGGACGAGCCGTTCGACCGCACCGAGCTGGACCTTCTCGCCGCCGGAGATCACCACGTCGTCGAGGCGTCCGAGCACGCGCACCACGCCGTCGGACAGGGTCGCCGTGTCCCCGGTCCGGTACCAGCGCAGCCCGTCCCGTTCGACGAAGACCGACGCCGTGCGGGCGTCGTCGTCGAGGTACCCCTCGGCGAGCATCGGCCCGGCCAGGTGCAGCTCGCCGTCGACCAGCGCGGTGCGCACCGTGCCGAACGGGACGCCGTCGTACACGCATCCGCCGCTCGTCTCGCTCGCGCCGTACGTCGTCACGATCCGGACCCCGGCGTCGAGCGCCCGCTGCCGGAGTGGCGCCGGGGTGGCCTGCCCGCCGACCAGGACCGCGTCGAAGCGGGCGAGCGCACGGGTGGCGTCCGGGTCGTCGAGGACCCGGGCGAGCTGCACCGGCACCAGCGAGGTGTAGCGACGCGGCGCGGCCGGACCGGTGACGAGCCGTTCGGCCGCCGCGGTGAACGCGGCGGCCGCGAAGTGCCCGGGTGGGACGACGACGGGTTCGGTGCCCGCGGTGATCGAGCGGGTCAGGACGTTGATGCCGGCGATGTAGTGCGTCGGCAGGGCGAGCACCCAACGCCCGGGCCCACCGAGTGCCGCGTCGGCCGCGGCGGCACCGGCGAGGAGCGCCTCGGACGAGAGCGCCACGCGCTTGCCGGTGCCGGTGGACCCACTCGTCTCGACCACCAGGGCGACCGCCTGCCGGACCTCGGCCGGAGGCGGTGTCGGCAGCGCCGGGGCCCCCTCGGCGACGGGGAGCAGTGCGGGGCCGCCGGCGAGCGCTGCCTCCAGGCCGCGCAGCACGGCCGTCGGGTCCGACGTACCGGTCGCGACCAGCGGACGGGGCATCAGTAGTGCCAGGGGAACGCGGTCCACTCGGGAGCACGCTTTTCGAGGAACGAGTCGCGGCCCTCGACGGCTTCGTCGGTGCCGTAGGCCAGCCGCGTCGCTTCGCCCGCGAACACCTGCTGCCCGACCATGCCGTCGTCCACGGCGTTGAACGCGTACTTGAGCATCCGGATCGCCGTCGGGGACTTGCCGAGCACGATCTCGCCCCAGCGGATCGCCTCACGCTCCAGGTCGACGTGCGGCACCACGGCGTTCACCGCACCCATCTCGTACGCGCGCTGGGCGGAGTACTCCTGGGCGAGGAAGAAGACCTCGCGAGCGAACTTCTGCCCGATCTGCTTGGCGTAGTAGGCGCTGCCGTAGCCACCATCGAACGAGCCGACGTCGGCATCGGTCTGCTTGAACTTCCCGTGTTCGGCGCTCGCGATGGTGAGGTCGCAGATCGCGTGCAGGGAGTGCCCACCGCCCGCCGCCCAGCCGGGGACGACGGCGATGACGACCTTCGGCATCATCCGGATCAGCCGCTGAACCTCGAGGATGTGCAGCCGCCCCATCGATGCCTGTGCGGCCGCGGGGTCCACACCCTCGGGCGGTGCGCCCTCGTCGCCGACGTACTGGTAGCCGCTCCGCCCCCGGATGCGCTGGTCGCCGCCGGAGCAGAACGCCCACCCGCCGTCCTTCGGGCTCGGGCCGTTGCCGGTGAGCAGCACGACGCCGACACGGGGGTCCTGCCGCGCGTCGTCGAGGGCACGGTAGAGCTCGTCGACCGTGCGCGGACGGAAGGCGTTGCGGACCTCGGGGCGGTCGAAGGCGACCCGGACGATGCCCTCGGAGACGTGCTTGTGGTACGTGATGTCGGTGAACTGCTCCGCGATCGGAGCGGTGGTCCAGACGTCGGGGTCGAACAGGTCGGAGACGGGAGCAGGCATGCTCCCAACGTACCGCCGGGCGTCTGCCGGGTCAGGCGCCCATGTCGGTCAGGATCTCCGGCGCGACGAACACCATGATCACGATGAGGATCACGGGGTTCGCGAAGAACGCCAGGACGACCCCGACGGCGCCGTACCAGCGTCCGAACGAGCCGACGGCGGCGACGAACCCGAGCACGGCGGCGATGAGCGTCAGGAACACGACGACGAAGCAGATCCCGAAGGCGAAGTTCGTGTCACCGCCCATGAACACGGCGAACGCACTGGCGTCGACCGCGGCGGAGACCACGGCCAGGCCGAGGGCGATCTTGCCGACGACCGGGTTGCGGCGCTTCGTGCGACCCGTCTGCCGGACGTCGACGGTGCCGCGCTGCATGAGGCGTGCGAAGTCGTCGGAGTCTCGCCCTGGAGCCGCCGCGGATCGAACGCCCGCTGCCGGGCGGGTCGCCGCCGAGGGTCGGGCTGCAGCTGCCGGACGAGCCGACGCTGCCGGGCGTGCCGCTCCGGCGCTCGACGGGTCGGACGGGCGCTGCGATGCGCGCTGCTGTGCTGCGCGCTGCCGCGGATCCACCGCCACCGAGCCTCCCTCGTTCCGGGTCGTTCCCCTCGCCGACCGAGGCCGACCGATGCATGCTAGTGCCCTGCCCTGGCGGTCCCCTCCGAGGAACCGGCAGGGGCCCTGGGTGCGGTGGGAGGATGGCGGACGTGCTCCCCGACCTCGCCGAACTCCTCGCCGACGCCCACGTGGTCGCCCTGCCCATGCGGGTCCGGTTCCGCGGCATCACGACGCGCGAGGCGGTCGTGCTGCGCGGCCCCGCCGGCTGGACCGAGTTCTCGCCGTTCGTCGAGTACGACGACGCCGAAGCCGCCGCCTGGCTGCGGGCCACGGTCGACTTCGGGTGGATCGACCACGAACCCGCCGCCGACTCCGTGCCGGTCAACGCCACCGTCCCGGCGATCGCCGCCGACGACGTCGCCGACCTGCTCGGGCGGTACCCCGGCTGCACCACGGCCAAGGTCAAGGTCGCTGAGCCCGGCACGACCGTCGACGACGACGTCGCCCGTGTCGCCGCGGTCCGGCGGGTGATGGGGCCCGAGGCCGCGGTCCGGGTCGATGCGAACGGCCTGTGGAGCGTCGACCAGGCCGCCGCGGCACTCGAACGCCTCGCTCCCTTCGACCTGCAGTACGCCGAGCAGCCCTGCGCGACCGTGCCCGAGCTGGCCGAGCTCCGGACACGGACGGCCGGCCTCGGCGTCCGGGTCGCGGCGGACGAGAGCGTCCGGAAGGCGACCGACCCCCTCGCCGTCGCACGGGCCGGTGCCGCCGACGTCCTGGTCGTGAAGGCCCAGCCGCTCGGGGGGATCACCGCGGCGCGTGCCGTCATCGCCGACGCCGGGCTGCCGTGCGTCGTCTCGAGCGCGCTCGACACCTCGGTCGGGCTCGGGATGGGGGCGTTCCTCGCCGCCGCGGCGATGACCCCGGGGTACGCCGCAGGGCTCGGGACGGCGGCGATGTTCGCCGGGGACGTCACGGCCGATCCGCTGCTGCCGGTCGGCGGTCGGGTGCCGGTGCGTCGGGTCTACGTCACGCCGGAGCTGGTGCAGCGCTCCGCCGCGTCGCCAGAGCGCACGGCGTGGTGGCGTGAGCGGGTGGCGCGCGTGCACGCCGTGCTCGCGGCCGCCGCCGGGTAGCGCACCCGCACCCGGTCGGGTCCGTCGAAGGCGCAGGACACGCCGCTCGCGTTCACCGAGATCGCGCGTTCCGTCGTTCGGACGGCCCCGGAACGACGGTTCGTGCGCCCGCGCCGCTCCGCACACGGCATGTCGTGACCACTACCGGGGTCCACCGGACCGGTCGCGGCTCTCGACGCACCCCGGACGACGGACGGGAGGCACGGTGCCAGCTGGCACCGTGCCTCCCGTCCGATTGTGGTCGCGACCAGGGCCGCGTCAGCGACCCACGCGGCTCACAGACCCGAGTAGCTGTGCAGGCCCTTGAAGAAGACGTTCACGACCGAGAAGTTGAACATCACCGCGGCGAAGCCGATGAGGGCCAGCCAGGACGACCGCGCACCGCGCCAGCCGCGGGTCGCACGGGCGTGGATGTAGCCCGCGTAGACGACCCAGATGATGAAGGTCCAGACCTCCTTGGTGTCCCAGCCCCAGTAGCGACCCCACGCACGCTCGGCCCAGATCGCACCGGCGATGAGGGTGAAGGTCCAGAGGACGAAGCCGACGAGCAGGACGCGGTAGGTCAGGACCTCGAGCCGGTCGGCGTCGGGCAGCGTCGCCATGAAGCGGAGCCTGCCGGTGGCCGTGCGGCCCTGGCGGTACGTCTGCACGAGTTGCGCCACCGCGAGACCCGCGCCGAGCGCGAAGAACCCGGTGCCGGCGATCGCCACGAACACGTGGATGACCAGCCAGTACGACTGCAGGGCCGGCTGGAGCGGGACGACGGGGACCCAGTAGTTCACCGTCGCGATGCCGAGCAGGATGATCGTCAGGCCGGTGATGAAGACGCCGAGGAACTTCAGGTTCTGCCAGAACTGCACGAGCAGGAAGATCAGGGTGATCAGCGCCGTGCCGGTCAGCGAGAACTCGAACATGTTGCCCCACGGCACACGGTCGGCCGCGATGCCGCGGAGGACGACCGAGGCGACGTGCAGGACGAGCGCGAGGATCGTCATCGCCATGCCGACGCGCTCGAACTTCGTGCCGCGTCCGGCGGAGCCACCCGACGGTGGCGCGGCGACCTGCTCGAGCACGACGGTGCCGCCGCGGACGGTCGCCACCGTCTTCGCTCCGCGTGCTGCCGCAGCGCTGGACGCCCTGGCCGAGCTGTCGTCCGCACCCGCGTTCTTCGCGGCGGCCGTGACGTCGCCGGAGCGTTTGGCCATGTCGAGGGCGAACGAGATGAACGCGACCACGTACACCGCCATCGCGGAGTACGTGAGCACGACCGAGTAGGTCGCGAGGTTCGTGGTCATGTCGTTCACTGGGGCATCCTAACTCCGAGGTCCGACGTGTGGCGCTGTGCGATGTCCGCGACGGCCCGTTCGAGGTTCGGGTCCTCGCCGCGCGCGAGTCCGGCGTACTCGAGGTCGTACTCGCCGCCCGGTGCGTCGCGGCGCGGGACGACCTTCACCCAGACGCGGCGGCGCGGGACGAACAGCGAGGTGAGCAGGCCGAGGGTGGAGAGCAGGGCGAACCCGCCCACCCAGAGCTGCGACGGGTCGTGGTGGACGTCGAGGGAGACGTACCGCTTGACGCCGTCGAACGTGATCGACCCGGCGCCCTCGGGGAGCTTCTTCGTCTGGCCGGGCTGCAACGCGATGCTCGCGGTGTCCGACTGCCGACCGGCGATCTGGTCGAGTCCCTTGGTGCTGAGCGTGTACACGCTCTGCGGCACACCGCTGTCGAGCCCGAGGTCACCCGTGTAGACCTGCAGCGTCAGCAGCGGGTTCTGGGTGTCCGGGTAGGCACTCGAGTACGCGCCGCTCGCGAGCTTCGACGCGGTCGGGTAGAAGAACCCGACCATGCCGAGCTGGTCGGGCTTGGCGTCCGGCACCTTGATGACGCCGGTGGAGGTGTAGTTCGCGTCCTCCGGCAGGAACGGCACGACGTCCTTGAAGGCCACGTTGCCGTCGCCGTCGCGCACCGTGACCTGCATCGCGTAGCCGTTGCCGAGCAGGTAGACGTTCGTGCCACCGACGTGCAGCGGGTCGTTCACACCGAGGCGACTCGTCTTCGGCTGGCCGCCCTTCTCGGTGCTCGTGACGGTGGCCGAGTAGTCGAGCGCCTGCCCGAGGGCGTCGAGGTTGCGCTCCTCGTACTTCGTCACGAACTTGTCGAGCCGGAGGTTGTAGCCCTGCAGGTCGGTCTGCTGGAACCAGCGACCGGGGTTGAACGAGTCGTACGAGCCGAGCACGTTCGAGAACGTCTGGCCCTCGACCAGCAGGCGCTGTCCGGTGAAGCCGAAGCCGCCGCCGACGCCGACCGCCAGGAGCACCCCGACGAGGGCGGCGTGGAACACCAGGTTGCCGGTCTCGCGCAGGTAGCCGCGCTCCGCGCTCACCGAGTCACCGAACCGCTCGACGCGGTACCCGGACCGCTTCAGGATCGCCATCGCGCGCGTCACCGCGTGCTCGGCGGACGGGAGGCCCGTGGTCGCGTCGATCCCGGTCGTCCCGTCGATCATCGCGTCCGGCTGCACCGCCACGGTGCGGAAGCCCGCCAGTCGCGTCAGGCGCGCGGGGGTCTTCGGTGGACGGGTCCGCAGTGCCTGCCAGTGGTGCTTCGTGCGGGGCACGATGCAGCCGATGAGCGAGATGAAGAGCAGCAGGTAGATCGCGGAGAACCACACCGAGGTGTAGGTGTCGAAGACCTGGAGCTTGTCGAGGACCGGGTAGAGCTGCGGGTGGTCCGCCTTGTACTGCACGACGCCGTTCGGGTCGGCGGTGCGCTGCGGGACGAGCGAGCCCGGGATCGCCGCGAGGGCGAGCAGCATGAGCAGGAACAGCGCCGTGCGCATGCTCGTCAGCTGCCGCCAGAAGAAGCGGAGGTACCCGACGAAGCCGAGCTTCGGCTGGTTGACGCCGCCGTCGGTGGGGCCGGAGCCGTCGACGTGGTCCGACGGTCGCTGCGGGTCGGAGGCGCTGTCGGCCCCGTCGCCCGTACCCGTCGGGACGTGCTCGTTGAGGTCAGACCGCGGGGACAAAGCTCTGGATCACCGCCCCGACGCTCGACATGACGGCCGACCAGATACCGGTGACCATGAGCAGACCGATGACGATCAGGATCGCTCCTCCGATGATGTTGACGGTGCGCATGTGACGCTTCACCGCCGCGATGGCCCCCGTGGCCCAGCCGGCGCCGAGGGCGACGAGGACGAACGGGATGCCGAGCCCGAGGCAGTACGCCACCCCGAGCCACATGCCCTGCCAGGCACTGCCCGACTGCACGCTGAGCAGGTTGATGGCCGCCAGGGTCGGGCCGAGGCACGGGGTCCAGCCGAGCCCGAACACGATGCCGAGCAGGGGGGCACCGAGGAGCCCCGTGGCCGGGGTCCAGCCGGGCTTGATGGTGCGCTGCAGGAACGTGAACCGACCGACGAACACCAGGCCCATCGCGATCACGACGACCCCGAGCACCTGCGTGATGAGGTCGCGCCAGCGGACGAGCCAGAAGCCGAGCGCCCCGAACACGGTCGTGTACGCCACGAACACCGCGGTGAACCCGGCGATGAACAGCAGCACGCCGAGCACTACACGACCCCGACGCTGCCCGCCCTCGGCGACACCGCCGACGTACCCGAGGTACCCCGGCACGAGCGGCAGCACGCACGGGGACAGGAACGACACGAGCCCGGCGAGCGCCGCCACGGGCAGCGCCACGGCCATCTGGCCGCTCAGGATCGCGTCGGCGAAGGGGTTGGAGGTCACGGGTCAGGAGGCCTTGCCGGCGTCGAGCTCGTCGCTGACCAGGGTCTGCAGGATGCTCGTGCCGTCGATCGCCCCGAGGACCCGGGCGGCCACGCGCCCCTTGGTGTCGAGGACGATCGTGGCGGGCACCGCGTTCGGTGCGATCTGACCGGACATCGCGAGCTGCATCGTGCCCGTGCGCTGATCGAGGACGGTCGGGTACCGCACGTCGAAGGTGCGCTCGAAGGCGGCCGCGGTCGCCGCTTCGTCACGGACGTTGACACCGATGAACGCGACGTCGTCGGCGTCGGCGTACTCGTCGTGCACCTGGTTGAGGTACTTCGCCTCGGCGCGGCACGGGGGGCAGCTGGCGTACCAGAAGTTCAGGACGACGACCTTGCCCCGGAGGTCCTTCGACGAGACGGTGTCACCGTTCGAGTCCTCGGCCCGGAAGGTGACCGGGTCGGTGCGGTCCTTCGCGGAGACCTCGGTCACGGCGCCGTCACCGGAGATGTAGTTCTGGGTCGTGCCGTTGCCGTACTGCTTCGCGATGCCGCCGCTGTCCGACGAGCAGCCGGACAGGACGAGGACGGCGGCGACGGCCGTCGCTGCGAGGACCGCGAACCGCTTGCTGATGATGCGCACACTGCTCGTGCTGTTCACACTGCTCCTTCGTCGACGGCGGTCGCGCGCAGCTCCTGCGCGGGGTCCGCGTACCCGACCTCGGTGAACCGACCGGTCGACGTGGCGGGCACACGTTCGACGGTGGTGATGCTCGACAGGTCACAGCGGCGCTTGCGCGGGTCGTGCCACAGCGGCTCCCCCGCGAGCTTCCGGTGGACCATCCAGATCGGCAGCTGGTGGCTGACCAGGACGACGTCGCCCTCGTCCACGCTCTCCCACGCCGTGGTCATCGCCGCGAGCATGCGGTTGGCGATCGACTCGTACGCCTCGCCCCAACTCGGACGCAGCGGGTTCGCGATCCACGGCCACTCCGCCGGGCGGCCGAGCGAGCGCTTCGTGAACCCGGGAGGCTGCCCCTCGTAGCGGTTCGTCGGTTCGATCAGGCGCTCGTCGAGCGTCACGTCGAGGCCGTAGGCGGCCGACCAGGGTGCGGCGGACTCCTGCGTGCGCTGGAGCGGGGAGGCGACGATCCGTCGCACGTCGACACCGGCGTCCTTCCAGGCGGTCGCGGAGGCCTGCGCCATCCGCGTGCCGAGGTCGCTCAACCCGAAGCCCGGGAGCCGGCCGTAGAGGACGCGGCCCGGGTTGTGCACCTCTCCGTGCCGGACGAGGTGGAGACGGGTCGCAGGCATGGGTTCCAGTGTAGGTCGCCCGCCGTTCCCACCGCCCCCTCAGGTGATTCACCGGATGCGGAAGCACTCAGCCGCCGAGTTCACCGGAGAGCCGCCCGTGCAGCGCGATCGACCCCGTGTCGAGGTTCACCACCTCGACCGTCGAGCCGTGCTTCGCGAACCGCTGTTCGACCCCGTCGAGCGCCGCGACCGTCGACGCGTCGAACACGTGGGCGTCGGCCAGGTCGATGATCACGTGTTCCGGGTCCTCGGCGTACGAGAACCGTGTGACGAGGTCGTTCGACGAGGCGAAGAACAGCGCCCCCCGGACCCGGTACCGCACGGTGCGGTCGTCGACGGGCTCGCGGACCACGGTCACCACGTGCGCCACCCGGCGGGCGAAGACCAGGGCCGCCACGACCACACCCACGAGCACCCCGGTCGCGAGGTTCTCGGTCACGACCACCACCACGACGGTGACGAGCATGACCGCGGTCTCGCCGAGCGGCATCCGTCGGAGGGTGCGCGGTCGGATGCTGTGCCAGTCGAAGGTCGCGACGCAGACCATGAGCATGACCGCCGTCAGTGCCGCCATCGGGATCTGGGCCACGAGGTCGTGGAGCACGATCGTCAGGACCAGCACCGAGACGCCGGCGGCGAAGGTCGAGACGCGGGTCCGGGCACCCGCGGTCTTCACGTTGATCACCGTCTGGCCGATCATCGCGCAGCCGCCGGTCCCACCGAAGAAGGCGGACGCGATGTTCGCGACGCCCTGGCCCCACGACTCGCGCCACTTGCTCGACCCCGTCTCCGTGATGGAGTCGACGAGCTGCGCGGTGAGCAGGGTCTCGATCAGACCGACGATCGCGACGCCGAACGCGTACGGGGCGACGACCTGCAGCGTCTCGAAGGTGAACGGCGTCGTGATGCCGCCGAAGCCCGGGAGCGCCGTCGGCAGGGCGCCCTCGTCGCCGACCGTCGGTACGGCGACGCTGAACACCATCGTGATGCCGGTGATCACCACGACCGCGATGAGCGGTGCGGGGATCGCCTTCGTCAGGAACGGGAAGCCGACGATGATCGCGATGCCGAGCACGGTCAGCGGCCAGACGACGAACGGCACGTCGTCGCCGAGCAGGTTCGGCAGCTGGGCGGTGAAGATGAGGATGGCGAGGGCGTTCACGAACGCGACGTTGACGCTGCGCGGGATGAAGCGCATCAGCCGTGCCACCCCGAGGAACCCGAGCACGAGCTGGAACACGCCACCCAGCACGATCGCGGGCACCAGGTACTCGATCCCGTGCTCGCGGACGAGCGGGGCGATGACGAGCGCCACGGAGCCGGCGGCGGCGGAGATCATCGCGGGGCGACCACCGACGATCGAGATCACGATCGCGATGACGACGCTCGAGAACAGGCCGACCGCGGGATCGACCCCGGCGACGACGGAGAACGAGATCGCTTCGGGGATGAGGGCCAGCGCGGTGACGATGCCGGCCAGGACCTCTCGGGTGAGCATGCGGGGCGAGCGGAGGGCGGCGAGGACGCTCGGGGCCGTCGGCGCGTGGGTGATCACGGACATCACTCGGAACTCTACCCTCACGTGAGGGTAGAGTCGTGCGCTGTGAGCACCAGCGACGTCCCCGACACGATGCACATCGGCGAGCTCGCCGACCGCGCCGGCATGTCCCTGCGCACGATCCGGCACTACGACGAGGTCGGACTGCTCGTTCCGAGCGGCCGCACCACCGGCGGGTTCCGGGTCTACACGGCGCAGGACCTCGAACGGCTGCTCGTGATCCGCCGGATGAAGCCACTCGGGTTCACGCTCGACGAGATGGCCGAGCTGCTCCGCGTGGTCGACGCCCTCGCGACGAAGGACCCCGAGGACGAACCAGCGCTGGCGGCCCGCCTCGACGCGTACCTCGAGGACGCCCGAGCCCGCCACGCCAAGCTCGTCGAGCGGGCCGGCATGGCCGAGGAGTTCATCGGCACGCTCGGATCACTCCGCGCTTCGCTCCCCTGAGAGCTGTCCGGACTCGATCAGCCTCCGGCGCTCCGACCGCGCTGCCCGCCACTCGGCCTGCCGCCGGATCAGTTCGTCGTGTTCCCAGATGAGCCGCCGGGCCTTCCACGGCCGCAGGCGGTACTTCCGCCGGATGCGTCGGCGCCACTCCTCCTGCCGCCGCGCGACCAACGCGAGCACCGGATCCTCCACCACCATCACTGCTCCTTCCCCGTGATCAGTCCCAGCACCATCGTGCCGAGCACCGCGTCGTCTTCGCGAAGCATCTGCATGTCGTACATCGCGTCGGCACCGACGAGACCGACCTCGGCCCGCCCGACGTCGCGGTCGCACGCCTGGTCGACGATCCACACGAAGCGCTGCCAGGCGCGGTCACGCTCCTCGCGCGCGACGTCCCGCCGCCATCGCAGCACCGCCCACAACCCGCCGACGACCGCCACGAGCAGCGTGAAGGCCGCCGTGCAGAGTGCCGCCACCACCACCGCGACCGCCGCAGGCGGCCAGGTCGCGAGCTCCCCTGTCCCCGTCCCCACCCGGTCCCCCTCTCGTCCCGCGACCCGGCCACGTCGAGAACGCTACGGACCGCACGCACGCCACCACGGGCCTCCCGGCCATCGGTGGAGAACGCCGGACGCAGGCGGCCCTGTGGAGGGAGGAACCCTGCCGCCCACGCCCCCGGACGCAGGCGGTTAGACTCGACCACCGTGATCGAACGCACCCGCATCGCCGACCTGGCAGCCCTCCCCGACGGTCCCGTCTCCGTGGCCGGATGGGTCGAGACCGTCCGAGACCAGAAGAAGGTGCAGTTCGTCGTGCTGCGCGACGAGACCGGCGCCGTCCAGCTCGTGAACCCGGCGACGCGCGAGGCCGAGGACGGCGACGACGCCGCACAGTCCGCGCTCGCGACCACCACCGAGATCTCCGGCTTGGCACACGGCACCTTCGTGCACGTCACCGGCACGCTGAAGCACGACGAGCGCGTGAAGCTCGGCGGGCTCGAGGTCAAGATCGGTGCGCTGCAGGTGGTGAGCGCCGCGATCCCGGAGACCCCGATCGCCGACGACTCGTCGCTCGACAAGCGTCTCGACTGGCGCTTCCTCGACCTGCGCAACCGCAAGCAGAACCTGATCTTCCGCATCCAGACGACGCTGGAGCACGCCTTCCGCACGTACTGGGTCGACCGCGACTACATCGAGATCCACACCCCGAAGCTCATGGCGTCGGCGTCCGAGTCGCGCGCCGAGCTGTTCCAGCTCGAGTACTTCGAGACGACCGCCTACCTGGCCCAGTCGCCGCAGAACTTCAAGCAGATGGCACAGCCGGCCGGCTTCGGTGCGGTGTTCGAGATCGCCGACGCCTTCCGCGCCGACCCCTCGTTCACGAGCCGCCACGCGACCGAGTTCACCAGCATCGACGCCGAGTTCTCGTGGATCGAGTCCCACGAGGACGTCATGGCGATGCACGAAGCGGTCCTGGTCGCCGGCATCACCGCCGTCAAGGAGAAGTACGGCAAGGACATCGAGGAGGTCTTCGGCTTCGAGCTGCAGGTCCCCGCGACGCCGTTCCCCCGCGTGACCCTGGCCGACGCGCGCAAGATCGTCGCCGACAGCGGCTACGACGTCGTCCGCGCCGACGGTGACCTGGACCCCGAGGGCGAGCGCCGCGTCGCCGCCTGGGCGAAGGAGCACCACGGCTCGGAGTTCGTGTTCGTCACGGAGTACGACGCCTCGATCCGCCCCTACTACCACATGCGCAAGCCGGGCGACCCGTCGGTCACCAACAGCTACGACCTCATCTTCAACGGTGCCGAGATCTCCACGGGTGCCCAGCGTGAGCACCGAGTCGACGTGCTCGAGGCGCAGGCCGTCGAGAAGGGCCTCGACCCGGAGGAACTCGGCTGGTACCTCGACTTCTTCCGCTACGGCGTCCCGCCGCACGGCGGCTTCGGCATGGGCCTCGCGCGCGTGCTGATGCTGATGCTCGGTGAGCCGTCGATCCGCGAGGTCACGTACCTGTTCCGTGGCCCGACGCGCCTGACCCCGTAGGCACCGAGCGCGGCGAGGCCGCGCGCACTTCGTGAGCAGCAATGGTCGCCTCCCGGTGCGGGAGGCGACCATTGCTGCTCACGAAGCGACGAGCGCGAGCGCCGGACCCGGACGGGAGGCCCGGCTCAGCTCTGCCAGTCGATGGCGGCCCGCGCCGTGACCAGTTCACGGATCTCCGCTGCCGCGGCCTGGTGCTCCGGGTGCACCTGGTACGCGTCGAGCCCGGCGAGGTCGTCGAAGGTGGCTACCACGGCGACGTCGTGGTTCTTGTCCGGGTAGGCGACGTTCTCGACGACCTCGAGCGAGCGGATCGACTCGACGGTGCCGACCAGGCCGGTCAGGAGTTCACGGATGCGGGCGATCGACGCGGTGCGGTCGAGGTCGTTCCGCAGGGACCAGGAGACGACGTGGGAGATCATGCGCGGGCACCGGCCTTCTCGAGCGCACGTGCGAGCCGGTCGGCGTCGACGTGCCAGTTGCTGTGGACGCGCCCGTCGATGAGCACGACGGGGATGTCCTCCGCGTACTCCTGGCGGAGGGCGTCGTCGTCGAGGATCGAGCGTTCCTGCAGGGTGACCCCCGGGTGGTCGGCGACGACGCGTTCGACCACGGGTCGGGCGTCGTCGCAGAGGTGGCATCCGGGCTTCGTCAGGAACGTCACTGCGGGCATGGTCCCAGCGTAGTCCGGGAACGCGAAAGCCCCGGCGAACCGGGGCTTCTCGTGCAGGTCCTCCGACCTGCGCAGACCTGTGCGGGTCTACTTCTTGTTGCGGCGCTGGTGACGCGTCTTGCGAAGGAGCTTGCGGTGCTTCTTCTTCGCCATGCGCTTACGACGCTTCTTGATGACAGAACCCATGTGGACCTCGCTCGGACTGATGCTGATGTACGGACACCGGGCCGAAGAGACCGCGGAAAATCAACCTGCCCGAGTCTACCGGCTGCCCGCTGTGATGTCGAACGCGCGCTCAGCCGACGTCCGCCACGCCACCGCGCAGCACGTCGGCGACGGCCGACTCGGGGACGCGGAAGGAGCGGCCGAAGCGGATCGCGGGGAGCTCACCGGCGTGCACCATCCGGTACACGGTCATCTTCGAGACGCGCATCATGTCGGCGACCTCAGCGACGGTGAGGAAGCGCACGTCGTCGAAACTGCCGGTCATGATCCGCCTTCGGGGCTCGCACGCGCGCTGCGCACGGGAGTGGTGTGACCTGTGTGGTCAGTGGCAACTGTAGAGGCGTGTGCGACCCGGTGTCCAGGACCGGTCCGAGCAGCGCGCACCGGTCCCGCCCGGTGCTCGGAAGCCCGTGCGGCAGGGCTCAGTCCTCGTCGCCCCGGCGGGTGAAGCGCTTGCGGCTGCGGTCGACGACACGCTCCCAGCCCTGCTGGGCGCCGGAGATCGCCGCGGTGGCCCGGTACGACGCCTCGGCCATCACACGGCCGAGTTCGGTGCCCACCTCGACGGTCGCCTTGCCAGCCGCGCCGTTCCGGCGGATCGACACGGGCTGACCGTCCGGCGTCCACGCGGTGGTGGCCGGGGTGCCGTCGGCGTCGACCGCGCCCGTGAACGGCAGGACCCAGTCCTCCAGGCGCACGAGCGGCTCGGGGTCGAGCCGGTAGTAGCGGTGCTGCCCTTCTTCGCGACTGGTGACGAGACCGATGTCACGCAGGACACGCAGGTGCTTCGACACCGTGGGCTGGCTCACCCCGAGGCGTTCGACGAGCTGGCCGACGCTGAGCTCCCCGCCGGTGACGTCCGAACCGTAGGCGGACAACAGCGTGCCGAGCAGCTCGCGCCGGGTCGGGTCCGCCACGACGGAGAAGATGTCGGCCATGGGGCAAGGCTAGCCGGGGCACCACGGATGTACCATGACGAACCGTCCCGGCCCATGTCCTCGGAGGCATACGCATGCTCGACCGAACCGAGCCGATCCCGCACCACGTGAGTGTCGGCCGACGGCGAGCGAGCCGGATCGCGACGGTGCTGCGCTCGTCGCCGTCCCGACTGGCGATCGTCGTGTTCATCGCGCTGATCTTCCTGTTCACGGTGCTCTTCATGACGCCGTGGGCCACCGCGGACCGCAGCAGCACCCACTTCGCGGACGCCCTGTTCACCGCGGCGTCGGTGGTCTGCGTCACCGGGCTGTCCACGGTCGACATGGCGACGCACTGGTCGGTGTTCGGCAAGGTCCTGGTGGTCATCGGCACCCAGATCGGTGCCGTCGGTGTCCTGACCTTCGCGTCGATCCTCGGCCTCTTCGTCACCCGCAGGCTCGGCCTGCGCGCCAAGCTCATGGCGGCCGGCGACTCGAACCCGCTCCGCACCCACCACGGCGCCGTGCCCGAGGGACAGGCCGTCCGGCTCGGCGAGGTCGGCACCCTGCTCGCGACCGTGGCGGTGAGCACGCTGTCGATCGAGATCGTCCTCGGCCTGCTGCTCCTGCCGTCGGTGCTCATCGCCGGCATCCCGTTCTGGACGGCGGTCGGCGACTCCTTCTACTACGCGGCGATGGCCTTCACGAACACCGGGTTCTCGCCGAACGCCGACGGCCTCGACCCGTTCGCCCACGACTACTGGTTCCTGACGCTGCTGATGATCGGTGTCGTGGCGGGCTCCATCGGGTTCCCGGTGATCCGTGCCCTGACGAAGCAGCTGCGCACCCCGCGGCGCTGGCCGATCCACGTCAAGCTCACCCTGGCGACGAGCGCGGTCCTGCTCTTCGGTGGCGCGGTCGTCTACACCGCACTCGAGGCGTCGAACCCGACGACCTTCGGCGAAGAAGGAGCCGGGCGCACGGCGTTCCAGGCGCTCTTCCTGTCGACGATGACCCGCTCCGGCGGCTTCTCGCTCGTCGACTTCGACCAGCTCAACGGCTCGAGTCTGCTCGTCACGGACATGCTCATGTTCATCGGCGGCGGATCCGCGTCGACCGCCGGCGGCATCAAGGTGACGACCCTCGCGGTGCTGTTCCTGGCCGCGGTCGCCGAGGCGCGTGGACGCCAGAGCATGGAGGCCTTCGGCCGCCGGATCCCGAGCGACGTCCTGCGGGTCGCAGTGGCCATCGTGCTCTGGGGAGCGACGATCGTGGCCGTCGCGACCGTGGTGCTCCTGCAGATCACCGACGACTCGCTCGACCGTGTGCTGTTCGAGGTGATCTCGGCGTTCTCGACCAGTGGGTTGTCCTCCGGCGTGTCCGCGAACCTGCCGGAACCGGGCAAGTACGTGCTCGCCGCCACCATGTTCCTCGGCCGGGTCGGTACAGTGACCATCGCCGCTGCCCTGGCCGCCAGCCAGAGCCGGCAACTGTTCCGCCGTCCCGAGGAGAGGCCGATCGTTGGCTGACCGCACCCGTTCGTCGCACCAGCACGGTGCCATCAGTCACGACGCTCCCGTCCTGGTCATCGGCCTCGGTCGCTTCGGGGCCGCCACCGCCGGCCAGCTCGAACGTCAGGACCGCGAGGTGCTCGTCGTCGACACCGACGCCGGACTGGTGCAGAAGTGGTCCGACCGGGTCACCCACGCGGTGCAGGCGGACGCGACCGACATCGACGCGCTCCGGCAGATCGGCGCGCAGGACTTCGCCATCGCCGTCGTCGGCACGGGCAGCGACCTCGAGTCGAGCGTCCTGATCACGGCGAACCTGGTCGACCTCGGCGTCCCCCAGATCTGGGCGAAGGCGATCAGCCGCTCGCACGGCACGATCCTGTCCCGCATCGGGGCGAACCACGTCGTCTACCCCGAGCGCGAGGCCGGCGAGCGAACGGCACACCTGGTCTCCGGCCGGATGCTCGACTTCATCGAGTTCGACGACGACTTCGCCGTGGTCAAGATGTTCCCGCCGCGCGCAGTCCGCGGCAAGGACCTCGCCACCACCGTGATCCGCACCCGCTTCGGCCTGACCGTGCTCGGCATCAAGCCGCCCGGCAGCCCGTTCGTACCGGCGACGCCGGACAGCGTCATCGGTGAGGACGACGTCATCATCGTCTCGGGTTCCGAGACCGACCTCGAGCGCTTCGCCGCCTACGAGTAGCGAGCGCGGCCCGGGTCGCGACCAGGGCCGGACGGGAGGCCCGCGGCGGCGTCGCCACGGGCCTCCCGTCCGCCTCGGGGTGCGTCTACGACGCGGCGATCTCCTCGGCCCGCGCGATCGCGGCACGCGACGCGCGCAGCAGCGTGTCCGCCAGGTCGGCGTCCTGCAGCACCGCGACGGCCCGCTCCGTCGTGCCCTTCGGGCTCGTCACCGCACGGCGCAGGTCGGCGGGCTCCCGGCCGGACCGCGCGAGCAGCTCGACCGCGCCGCGGACGGTGCCCTGCACCATCGTCGCCGCCTGCTCGTGGGTGAACCCGAGCTCCTCGGCGGCACGTTGCCACTGCTCGACCAGCAGGAAGACGTAGGCGGGACCGGAACCGGACACGGCGGACAACGCGTCGAGCTGCGACTCCGGCACCTCGATGACCTCCCCCGAGGCGGTGAACACCGACGACGCCAGCGCGACGGCCGCGGCGTCGGCCGAGGTGCCCGCGCTGACGCCGGTGACGCCGCGGCCGACGCCGATCGGGGTGTTCGGCAGGGCACGGACGACCCGGACGCCGCCGGGCACCCGAGCCTCCATGCTCGCGGTGGTGGTGCCGACGGCGACGCTGACCAGGACGGCGCCGGGTTCCAGGTCGTCGGCGACCTCGTCGAGCAGGTCCGCGATCATGTACGGCTTCACGCCGACCACGACGAGGGCCGCGCCGCGGACGGCCGCCCGGTTGGCGTCGGGGTCGGTGTCGCTCGCGGTGGCGTCGAGGCCGCGCTGCCGGTGGGCAGCAGCGGACGCCTCCGACTTCGTGGTGAGGGTCACGGTGGCCGGGTCGAGTCCCGCTGCGAGCAGGCCGTCGAGGACCGCGCCGGACATGGAGCCGACGCCGAGCAGGGCGGTGCGGGGCAGGTCGATCGTCATGCTCCCGACCCTACCGACGCCACCCGCCTAGGATCGTGTCGCAGACCACGAGAAGGGGACAGCTGTGAGCGCTTCCGGAGGCACGAAGGCGATCTTCGCCGCACTCGGTGCCAACATCGGCATCGCGATCGTGAAGTTCATCGCGGCGGCGATCAGCGGATCGGCGTCGATGCTGGCCGAGGGCGTGCACTCCCTGGCCGACTCCGCGAACCAGCTCCTGCTGCTGCTCGGTGGCCGCAAGGCACGGCGAGCTGCGGACCAGGAACACCCCTTCGGCTACGGGCGTGAACGGTACGTCTACGCGTTCGTCGTCTCGATCATCCTGTTCTCGGTCGGTGGCGTCTTCTCGCTCTACGAGGGCATCGAGAAGCTCGCCCACCCGCACCCGCTCGAGAACTGGTGGCTCCCCCTCGTGGTGCTCGTCATCGCCATCGGGCTCGAGGGCTTCTCGCTCCGCACCGCCCTGAAGGAAGCCCGGCCGCAGAAGGGCTCGCAGAGCTGGGTGCAGTTCGTCCGCCGCGCGAAGGCCCCGGAACTGCCCGTCGTGATGCTCGAGGACACCGCCGCCCTGCTCGGCCTGGTCTTCGCCCTGTTCGGCGTCGGCCTGACGGCGATCACCGGCAACGGGGTGTTCGACGCGATCGGCACCATGCTCATCGCGGCGCTGCTCATCGCGGTCGCGGTGGTGCTCGGCATCGAGACGAAGAGCCTGCTCGTCGGTGAGGGCGCGACCGCCGCCGACGTCGAGCGCATCAAGCAGGCGGTGCTCGACGGCCCCGAGGTCGACGCGATCATCCACCTGAAGACCCTGTACCTCGGGCCGGACGAGCTGATGGTCGGCGTGAAGGTCGCCGTGGACGGGGACCGCCGGCTCGGTGACGTCGCCGCCGGCATCGACACCGTGGAGCAGCGGGTCCGGGGTGCCGTGCCGATCGCCCGGGTGATCTACGTCGAACCGGACGTCCTGCGCACCGGGCCGCAGCCGCCGACCGAGGCGATCGTCATCCTCGCCGCGGACTGAAGAAGTCGTCGAGCAGCTCGGCGCACGCCGCCTCGAGCACGCCTCCGATGACCTCGGAGCGGTGCGGCAGCCGGCGGTCCCTGGCGATGTCGTAGACGCTGCCGCTGGCACCCGCCTTCGGGTCCCACGCGCCGAACACGACCCGGGGCACCCGTGCGGCCATGACGGCACCGGCACACATCGGGCAGGGCTCGAGCGTCACGACGAGCGTGTGCTCCTCGAGGTGCCAGTCCCCCGCCACCGCCGCCGCAGCACGCAGCGCGATGACCTCGGCGTGGGCCGTCGGGTCCTGTCGCGCCTCGCGCTCGTTCCGGCCGGTGGCGACCACGACGCCGTCCCGGTCGAGCACCACGGCGCCGACGGGGACGTCGTCGGTCTCCAGGCACCGTCGGGCCTCGTCGAGCGCACGCTCCATCGCCGGGACGAACGGGCGGGCTGCGGGCTCCTCCACGGGACCTCCTGACGGTCGGCGGCACGCTAGGCTCGACCCTATGCGAGTCCACGTCGCCGACCACCCGCTCATCACCCACAAGCTCTCGGTGCTCCGCGACCGTACGACGCCCTCCCCCACGTTCCGCGCCCTGACCGAGGAGCTCGTCACGCTCCTCGCGTACGAGGCCACGCGGGGCGTCCGGGTCACGGCGACGCCGATCGACACGCCGGTGGCGCACACCATGGGCGTCGCGATCGCCAAGCCGCGGCCGCTCGTCGTCCCGATCCTCCGCGCCGGGCTCGGCATGCTCGAGGGCATGGTCAAGCTCGTCCCGACGGCCGAGGTCGGCTTCCTCGGCATGGCCCGCAACGAGGAGACGCTCGAGCCGCAGACCTACGCCGAGCGCCTGCCCGACGACCTGTCCGGTCGGCAGTGCTTCGTGCTCGACCCGATGCTCGCCACCGGTGGCACCCTCGCCGCCGCGATCGACTTCCTGTTCGCCCGCGGTGCGCAGGAGGTCACGTGCGTGTGCATCCTCGGTGCTCCCGAGGGGCTCGCCATGGTCGAGCAGGCCGTCGGCGACCGCAACGTCTCGATCGTCCTCGGTGCGCTCGACGAGAAGCTCGACGAGAACGGGTACATCGTCCCGGGCCTCGGCGACGCCGGCGACCGGCTCTACGGCCTGGCCGAGTAGGCAGTCGACGCCACCGACGATCGACGGGAGGCCCGTGGCGACACCGCCACGGGCCTCCCGTCGTCCGTCAGCCCGGTCCACCGCCGCCGGTGCGCGGAGGGCACCGTCCGCGCGGACGGTTGACACCGCGTTGGTATACCGCTGATACTCGTCACATGACTGCAACCGTGTCCACCCGCGTCCTCTCCGAGGCGTGCTCCTCCGCAGGGGCAGTGGGGACCGTCGGCGTGATGATGCCGACCATGCCGGTCATGCGTTGTCGAATGTGTGCCTGATCGGCACCCGTTCCAGCCGGATCCCCCGCGACACCACCCCCGTCGCGAGCGCGTGATCCCCGGGTGACGGACACCGTCGGCGACGCGCACCACGTCACGAGGTCTGTCTCCCGTTCCCCCGGGTCGGCCCCGGTCCGCAGCAGGACCGCAGGGCACATCGGCGCACCGCCGTCCCCGGGATGACGCATTCGACACCGGCCGCCGCGCCACCCGCGCACCGGCCACACCGCCCGGAGAACCACCATGTCGCTCACCATCGCCCAGCCCCGCACCGCGCTCCGCTCCGCACCGGCCCCGACCGACCTCGGCACCGTCACCCCGATCCGTCCGCGCCCGGCCTCGCCGGCGGCGACCGGACCGGGCACCGTTCCGACGAGCCCCGTGGTCGCGCCGCAGCGGAACCGCGCACTCCCCGAGGGCACCGAGGCCCGCGGCTTCGCCCTGTACGTCGGCATCGACGAAGCGAAGGCCGCCGCCGCCGGCACGACCCTGGCCGCGGTGGTCGAGCAGCTCAAGGCCCTCACCGCGCAGCTCGTCCCGTCGTCCGAGACGTACGCGGCCGTCGCCGTCGCCGCCGAGCACTCCGGTGGCCGGGACGTCGACGTCGTCCGCCTCGCCCTGCAGGACCGCTCCGCGGTGGCCGCCCGCAAGCAGGCCGAGAAGCCCGAGCCCGAGGAGACCGGTGTCGTCATCGACATCTCGCGGAAGCGCGTGACCCTCGACGGCGAAGCGGCACCCCTGACCTACAAGGAGTTCGAGCTCCTGCAGTTCCTGGTCCTCCGCGAGGGCCAGACCGTCGACCGTTCCGCGATCATCGAGGGCCTCTGGTCGGACGGCGAGGACGAGACCCCGAACGAGCGCACCATCGACGTGCACGTGCGTCGGCTCCGCTCGAAGCTCGGCGCGTTCGAGGAGATCGTCCGCACGGTGCGCGGCGTCGGCTACCGCTTCGACCGGCACGCGGACGTCGCCGTGCGGTACGCGTCCACCCCGTCGCCCGACCTCTTCTGAGTTCGATCGGCTGCTCTTGGTGAACTCGCAGCGAACCGGCCCCGGACAGGCTGGCGCGCCGTTACCGCTTCGTTATACAGTCGATGGTGCAGACGGTGTTTGCTGTGGCACCGCCTGTGGAATGTGATTGCAGGAAACTCTTGGTGCAAGGGAGAGGGCCGGTCGCCGACAGGCGGCCGGCCCTCGTGCATGTCGCCCGGCTCCTGTCGGACCCCGTCGGTAGTGTGGTCAGACCGTACGACCGGAGGGAACGCGAACGTGAGCGAGACACGCCGCAGTGAGAAGGCGACTGCCGTCGCCGCCTGGGAAGCGCTCTTCCGCGCCCAGGTCGCCGTGATGCGGAGCCTCAACGCGGACTTCCCCGGTGACGAGATCTCGTTCAACGAGTACGACGTCTGCTTCAACCTGTCGACCCAGCCCGGACGTCGCTGCCGGATGCGCGACCTCACCGGGCACCTGCTCCTCACCCAGCCGAGCGTCAGCCGCCTGGTCGACCGGCTCCTCGCCCGCGGCATCGTCGAGAAGCAGCCGGACCCCACCGACGCCCGCGGTGTGATCGTGGCGCTGACCCCGCACGGCTTCGACGTCTACCGCCAGGTTGCCGTGCAGCACGCGGCGAGCATCGCGCAGCAGGTCGGTGCCGGGCTTTCCGACCCCGAACTGCGCACCCTCACCGAACTCTGCACGAAGCTCCGGCTGGCGGTCGGCACGGCACCGGGCCGACGGTCGACGGCTCGCTCGGTGGTCGCTCCGGATGCGGCGACGGTGTGACCGGCGCGATCGTCTGGCTCCGTGACGACCTGCGGCTGTCGGACAACCCCGCGCTGCGTGCGGCGATCGACCACGGTGGCGACGTCACGGTGGTGGTCGTCCTCGACGAGCAGTCCCCCGGGCTCCGTCCGATCGGTGCCGCGAGCCGCTGGTGGCTGCACCACTCCCTGACCGCCCTCGACGCCGACCTGCGCGACCGGGGTTCCCGGCTGGTCCTCCGGCGCGGTGCCGCGGCGACGGTCATCGACCAGCTCGTCGCCGACACGGGGGCGGACGCGGTGTACTGGAACCGTCGGTACGGCGCCGTCGAGCGGGACATCGACGCCGGCATCAAGGCGGCCCTGCACGACCGTGACGTCGAGGCGCACAGCTTCGCCGCGAACCTGCTCTGGGAGCCGTGGACGGTGCTCACCGGGCAGGGCGAGCCGTACAAGGTCTTCACCCCGTTCTGGAACGCCGTCCAGGCACTGCCCGAACCACGCCACCCCCTGCCCGACCCCGACGACCTGCCCGCTGCGGCCGACGTCACAGGTGATGCACTCGCCGACTGGGCACTGCTGCCGACGAAGCCCGACTGGGCGAGTGGGCTCCGTGACGCCTGGACCCCGGGCGAGCACGGCGCCCGCCAGCAGCTCGAGCACTTCGTCGAGCACGCGCTCGAGGACTACGACCAGCGCGACGAGCCAGCGATGGAAGCCACCAGCAGCCTCTCCCCGTTCCTGCGGTGGGGCGAGATCAGCCCCTACCAGGTGTGGCACCGCCTGCACGAGCGGCTCGAGCCCGCGCAGCGCCAGAACGCCGCCGCGTTCCTCCGGCAGCTGGCGTGGCGTGAGTTCAACTGGAACGAGTACTTCCACTGCGACGACATCGCCACCGTCAACGTCCGTCGGAACTTCGACGCGTTCCCGTGGCGTGATCCGGAACCGGCCGAGCTGGACCGCTGGCGGCAGGGCCTGACCGGCTTCGACCTGGTCGACGCGGGCATGCGGGAGCTCTGGCACAGCGGCGCCATGCACAACCGGGTGCGGCTGGCCGCCGGCAGCTTCCTCGTGAAGAACCTGCTCGTCGACTGGCGCGTCGGGGAGCAGTGGTTCTGGGACACCCTGGTCGATGCCGACCCCGCCAACAACGCGGCGAACTGGCAGTGGGTCGCGGGCTCCGGCTTCGACGCCGCCCCGTACTTCCGGGTCTTCAACCCCGATCGGCAACTCGAGCGCTTCGACCCGCACCGCGAGTACGTCCACCGCTGGGTCCCCGCCGACGAGCTGCGCCCCGAGCCGATGGTCGACCTGAAGGCGTCGCGGCAGCGGGCGCTCGACGCCTACGAACGGATGCGGCGCTCGTGACCGGGCCGCATCAGGCGATCGCCACCGTCGTCGACCGGGTCGACGAGCTGTTCCGGTCGCGTGTCGAGCAGGGCATCGCTCCGAGCAGCGTGTGGGGCGTGTTCGACCGCTCCGGGCTCGTCGCGTCCGGTGGGCACGGTGACCGCGGTGACGGACGCCGACCGGACGCCGACACCGTGTACCGCATCGCCTCCTGCACCAAGAGCGTCACCGCCGCGACCCTGCTGACCCTCGTCGCCCGGGGAGCGCTCGACCTCGACGCACCGATCACCGACTTCGTGCCGGCCTTCGGCGCCGTCGACCTGCCGACCGCGGACTCCCCCGTCCCCACGGTACGGATGCTGCTGACGATGTCGGCCGGGTTCCCGACCGACGACCCCTGGGCCGACCGGCAGGAGTCGATCTCGGACGCCGAGCTCGACGAGGTCCTGCGCGGCGGCCTGCTGTTCGACTCGCTCCCGGGCACCCGCTTCGCCTACTCGAACCTCGGCTACGCGCTGCTCGGCCGGGTCGTCGCCGTCGTGACCGATCAGCCCTTCACCGCGGCCGCCAGCGAGACCGTGCTCCGTCCCCTCGGACTCACCGACACCGTGTTCAGCGCCGACGAGTCGACCGGCTTCGTCGTCACCGGTGTCCGCGGACACGAGGGCGACTGGGAACCCCTGCCGATGACCGGCCCCGGTGCCTTCTCGTCGATCGGCGGGCTCTTCTCGACCGTGCGTGACCTGGCACGCTGGGCGACGCACCTCGGTTCGGCGTTCTCGGCCGCACCGGAACCCGGCCCGGTCTCCCCCGCTGACCGCCGACTCATGCAGCAGGCGATGCGGGTCGTCCCCCCGCCCGTCGTCCCGGGTTCGGCCCGGGCGACGGCGTACGGCTTCGGACTGTTCGTCGAGCAGGACGATCGCTTCGGTGAGCTCGTCTCGCACTCCGGCGGCTACCCGGGCTTCTCCGCGCACATGCGGTGGTCCGTGCGCGACGGCGTCGGGGTCGTCGCCTTCGAGAACGCCACGCAGGCCAAGGTCTCCGCGGCCGCCCAGCGAGCGCACGACCTCGTGCTCGACGCGGTGCTGACGGCCCCGGCACCCGACCCGGCGGGAGCCGGCACCGACCTGACCGGAGCGAGCAGCGGGGTGGCGGCGACCACCCGCGCGACGCGAGCCGCCCAGTCCGCCGTGACGCGCCTCCTGGCTGACTGGCGCGACGACCTGGCGGACGCGATCTGCACCCCGAACGTAGCGATGGACGTGCCGTACGACCGACGCCGGCGGGCGGTGGCGCAGGCCGTCGCCGAGGTGGGCGCCGACCTCGGTGCGGCACCGGTCGCCGAGTACGCGGCGACACCGTCGCACCTGCGCTGGTGGCTCCCCGGCACGTGCGGGCGCCTGCGCGTCGAGATCCGCCTCGCGCCCGCCGCCGCGGGGCGCGTCCAGACCCTGAACGTCGTCGCCGAACCGGCGGAGCGCTGACCAAGGGGTGTGACTCGGGCCGGGACGGCTCAGACCGGCGGTCGACCGCCCACGAAGCCGAGCGCCCGCGCGGCGACCCGGGTGCCCTCACGGGCTGCCGCACCGACGCGGACCGGATCCGTCGCCCATGCACGGACGAACCCGGCGACGAAGGCGTCCCCGGCCCCGATGGTGTCGACGACGGTCGCCGGTGTCGCGGGCACCCGGTGGACGCTGCGGCCCCGGCGTCCGATGAGCGCGCCGTCGGCCCCGGCCGTGACGACGACCAGCGGGACGTGCTCGGTCAGCCGACGCACCGCGGCGTCGAGGTCGTCACCCCCCGCGAGGGCGAGCGCCTCGTGCTGGTCGGGGAAGAGCACGTCGACGCCCCGCAGGGCCTCGAGGAACCGGTCGGCACCGATCGTCTCGATCACCGCGACGGACGAGGGATCCACCGCCACGCGCGCCGGGCCGGTCCGGGCGCACGCCACCAGGTCCGCGAGCCGGTCGGCCCCGCCGCCGAGCATGGCGGCGCCGGCCAGGTGCACGATGTCGGCGCGGGCGACCACCGACGGCGGAACGTCGGCGGCACTGATCTTCCCGCTCGCGGCGGGGTCCGACATCGCGGTGCGGCCGTGGTCGTTGCGGACCGAGACCACGACCCCGGTGGACGTCATCGCGTCGTAGCGCAGGTGGGCGCGGACCCCGGCGTCCTCGAGCGCGCGCTCGTGGCGGTAGACGTCGTCGACCCCGACACGGGCGACGACGTCGACCTCGGCCCCGAGCCAGCCGAGCCAGGTGGCGGTGTTGCCACCGGCACCGGTCGGCCGGTGGCGGATCTCCGCGGCGGGATCGTGCACCCCGATCCGGTGCGCGGTGGTGTGCACGAGGACGCCGTCCAGGACGTCGCCGACGACCAGGAAGCGTTTTCCGGCGCCGCGACGACGGCCCGCGACCACCCGTCCGGCGCGGGTCCCCTCGGGCTGGGACGGCGGTAGAGCGCCCTCGTACGGCATGGACATCCGCAACAGTGTACCTGGAACCGAGTTTTACTCCGTTTCTATCGGTGAAAACGGAGGTTCACAGCGGTTCCGGCAAGCCCATCCGACGTGGGACTGATATACCGACTGCTAGTATGTGGACGGTC
The DNA here is from genome assembly GCF_903970855.1 of Curtobacterium sp. ME12. NCBI lineage: Bacteria > Bacillati > Actinomycetota > Actinomycetes > Micrococcales > Microbacteriaceae > Curtobacterium > Curtobacterium sp. ME12. The sequence continues at coordinate 10,552 of NZ_CAJCKD010000014.1, read as the reverse complement.
GCGCGACCACCCCGACGACGGAGAAGCCATGCCCAGGAAGCCCGACCCCACTCGCAAACCCGCGATCCTCGAGAAGGTCGTCGACCACTTCGTCGAGACCAAGATCGAGGACGTCACGGTCCGGGGCCTCGGCCGCGTGCTCGGGACGAGCGCCTACCCGGTCGTCTACCACTTCGGCTCGCGCGACGCCCTGATCGACTCCGTCGTCGAGCACCTCGCGACCTCGCACCGAGCGCCCGCGCTCGACCCTGCCGCCGACACGGACGCCCTCGCCGACCACCTGATCGCGACGTTCGGCGGGCTCGACGACCCACACCGCGCACTGGCTGCACGGCTCACCTTCGAACTCGGGTCGGTCGAATCCCTCGACGGGCGCGACCGGCAGCGCCGCGCGCACCGCTGCCAGGTCGCAGCCATCCGGGCGTGGTGCCGAGCACACGGCGCCGACCCCGTCCTCGCCGAACGTGCGGCCCAGCACACGGTCTTGGCCGCGCGCGGAGCCCAGTGGGGCGCACTCGTGGACCGTGCGCACATCGACGCCGACGCGGCACTGCGTCGCATCGCCCACGACCTCGCTGCCAGCACGGCTGACGCAGACCGCGTGCGCTGAGCGCACGCACGCGATCGCGGTCCGCTCGCGTCCCCGGCGACGGCGCACGGCCCGGAACGGCACCTGGGCCACGAACGGGAGGCACGGTGCCAGCTGGCACCGTGCCTCCCGTTCGTCAGGTGGTCACCGTGGTGACCCGCCGACGCGGATCAGAGCGTGACGAACCGCTGCGACTTCGCGTTCTCGAAACGAGCGGCGACGTTCTCCCAGTCGACGATGTTCCAGACGGCCTTGACGTAGTCCGCCTTGACGTTCAGGTAGTCGAGGTAGAAGGCGTGCTCCCACATGTCGAGCATGAAGATCGGGACGAGACCGAACGGGATGTTGCCCTGCTGGTCGAAGAGCTGGAACGTGGTGAGCTTCTGGCCCACGGTGTCCCAGGCCAGCACGGACCAGCCGGAGCCCTGGATGCCGTTCGCGACGGCGGCGAACTGTGCCTGGAACTTCTCGAACGAGCCGAAGAACTCGTCGATCGCCGCGGCGAGCTCGCCCTCGGGGACCTTCGTGTCCGGGCCGAGGTTGGTCCAGAAGATCGAGTGGTTCACGTGGCCACCGAGGTGGAACGCGAGGTCCTTCTCGAGCTTGTTGATCGCACCGAAGTTGCCGGACTCACGGGCCTCACCGAGCTGCTGCAGCGCGGTGTTGGCACCGGTCACGTAGGCCTGGTGGTGCTTGTCGTGGTGCAGCTGCATGATCTTGCCGCTGATGTGCGGCTCGAGCGCGGCGTAGTCGTACGGCAGTTCCGGCAGGGTGTACTCAGCCATGTGAGGTCCTTTCGATCAGTGGGTTGTGGACGCGGCTCCGCGGCTCACGAGAGCCGGGAACGATCGGTGAGGGAGTGGAATTCCCGGTTGTGGTAGACCAGCGGCTCGCCGCGGTCGGCACCGACGATGATGTCGAGCACCTCGGCCACGACGACGGTCGAGCTGCCGATGGGCGTCGTCGACAGCGGTCGGCAGCGGAGCGCACTCGCCGCACTCGGCAGGTAGCGGTCGCCCGACGGCAGGGTGCCCCAGATAGGGTCGTCCGCCGCCGGGCTGCCGGTCGAGGCGAACCGCTTGGCGAGTGCGACCCCGAGGGAGTCGACCAGGTGCACGACGAACAGCGGCGCACCGAGCACGACCCCGGCCGAGCCGGAGTTCGTCGAGAGCGAGAAGACGAGGACGGGCGGGTCGACGGCGACACTCGCGACGCTCGAGGCGGTGAGGCCGGTCGGTCCGTCCGGGCCTTCGGCCGTGATGACGGCGACGCCGGCAGGGTGCCCGCGGAAGGCGGACTTGTACGCGTCGGCGATGGTGGCCGGTGCTTCGTCGGGCATGGTGATCGTGGTCGTTCCTTCGGGAGGGGCTGCCGTCACTCGGCGGCTGCCACCCAACGTATGACCTGAACCCTGGTTGAGGTCAACGATTCACAGGTTCGGGCGCGGCCGGGCGCGCCGTGAGGGGCACTTCGTGAGCAGGAACGGTCGGGTCACACACGGCGACCCGACCGATCCTGCTCACGAAGCGCAGCGAAGCGAGCGGAGCGACGTGCGCGCGCCCGCTCGACCGCTCAGCGGCGCTTGAGCATGACGAGCGCACCCGCGGCCGCCACGACCATGAGCACCGCCGCGACGCCCGCCGTGATCGTCACGCCGGAGTCGAACGCGGCCCGTGCCGACTCGAGCAACACCTGCCCGGCGCTGCCACCGAGCTGCCCCGCCGCGGCGACCGCGCCGCCGAGGGTCTCCTGCGCCGCGACGTGCGCCGCCGAGGACAACCCGTCGGGCACCACGACGTGCGCCCGGTAGGTCGTCGCCAGGATCGTCCCGAGGACCGCGGTCCCGAGCACGGCGCCGATCTCGTACGCCGTCTCGGACATCGCCGACGCCGCACCCGCCTTGTCCGCCGGTGCCGTCGAGATGATGAGGTCGTTCGTCACCGTCTCGGACGCCCCGATCCCGATGCCGAGCAGCACGAACGCGAACGCCAGGGCGGCGATGGAGGCGTGGTGCCCGAGGACCGCGACGAGGGCGTACGCCGCCGCCGAGAACAGCAGCGCGACCGACACGACCCAACGCGGGGCGACACGTGCCACGACCGGCACGACCGCGAGCCCGGCCACGATGGTCAGGACCGACCCCGGGATGAGCACGACGCCGGACGTGAACGGGTCGAGCCCGGCCACGAGCTGCAGGTGCTGGGCGATGAAGAACAGGAACCCGGTGAGCGAGAACATCGCCGCCAGGTTCATCAGCACGCTGCCGGTGAAGGCCGTGCTGCGGAACAGGCGCAGGTCGAGCATCGGCGTGCGGGACCGCAGCTGCCGACGGACGAACGCGATGCCGCACACGACACCGACCGCGAGCATCGCGATCGCGAGGCCACGCTCCTCGGGGTGCACGACCGACTTGATGGCCCAGGCGATCGGTGCGAGGGCGCCGAGGGACAGGAACATGCTCGGCAGGTCGACCGGCCCGGGCATCGGGTCACGGGACTCCGGCACGCAGAACGGCACACCGACGAGCATGAGCACGAGGATCGGCACCGCGACCAGGAACACGCTGCCCCAGTGGAAGTGCGCGAGCAGCGCGCCGCCGACGAGCGGGCCGAGCGCGTTGCCGGCAGCGAACATCGTCGACCAGACGGCGAGCGCCATCCGCCGCTCCCCCGCGTCCACGAACACGTTGCGGATGATCGACAGCGTCGCGGGCATGAGCATCGCGCCGAACACGCCCATCGCGATCCGGGCCGCGACGAGCATCCAGGCGTCGGTCGCGAAGGCGGCGGCGACCGAGAACAGGGCGAACCCGGTCGCGCCGATCACCAGGATCCGCCGTCGGCCGATGCGGTCACCGATGCTGCCCATCACGACGAGCAGGCCGGCGAGCACCAGCGGGTACGCGTCCACGATCCAGAGCTGCGTGGTGGCGTCCGGGTTCAGCGCGCGACTGATCGACGGCAGCGCGAAGCTCAGGATGGTGTTGTCGACCGAGATGAGCAGGACCGGCAGCATGAGCACCGCGAGCGCCAGGAACCGTCGGGCGCGGCTCCCGGTGACGCGGGTGGCGACGGGGCTGGTGAGCAGTGCGGACACAGCGGACTCCTGGGATTTCGAGCCGGACCAGGTCGACGGCGGGTGGTACGTGGGGCAGACGAGACGGGACGCGGAATCGACACGCGCCCCGTCAGGACTCCGTTAGTGTACCGTCTGGACGGTTTTGGTTGCAAATGCAACCGCCATGGCCGGGAGGCCCGTGGCGATCCCGCCACGGGCCTTGTGTCGGTCCACTGGTCGCGTCGTCGGGCCTACGCCGATTCGCGGAGCAGCAACCGGTGTCGCACGGTGCGCTCGACGGCCTCGCCCGAGCGCGGCAGCTCGCCCGCGAGCATGCCGAGCGCCAGGTCGAGGGCCTGGCCCGCGACCTCGTCGAGGTCGACGGCCAGCGTGGTGAGCGTCGGTGCGACGAGCGTCCCGAGCGGCAGACCGTCGACGCCGACCACGCGGACGTCCCCGGGGACGTCGACCCCGGCACGACGGCAGGCCGACAGCACGCCGAGGGCCAGCACGTCGTTGAACGCCAGCACCGCGTCCACCCGGCGGTGCTCGGCGAGGATCCGTTCGGTTCGTTCGGCACCGGCCTCTGCGGTGGGGGCGGCCACGATGACGAGGTCGGGCAGGTACCCGCGACGCCGGAGTGCCGCGGCCGTGTGCTCCCCGCGCTGGCTCGGCACGCCGTCGGCGGCGGCGTCGAGCACGACGGGGTGCTTGACCCCGGTGTCGACGAGGTGGTCGGCGAGGGCCTCGATCGCGGTGGTCGGGTCGATCCGGACCGCGGCGCGGGTCACCGGCCCGGAGGGGTCGAGCTCGACGACCGGGACCGAGCCGAGCCGTTCGATCCACTCCGGCGCACGGGACCCGAGGTAGCCGATCACGACGTCCGTCTGGGCGCCGAGGGACTCCACCATCCGGTCCGAGTCGCTCGCGAGCCCGACGTCGGCGAGCATGACGTTCCACCCGCGGGCGGCGGCCAGGCCGAGCACCGCGGACGCGAGTGCCGGTGCGTAGGGGTTCCGCAGGTCGTTGACGACGAGCCCGAGCTGGTGGTCGCCACCCGTGACGAGCCCACGGCCGAACCGTGACGGACGGTAGTCGAGCGCGGCCGCCGCCTGGAGCACGCGGTCCTTGGTCGCCGCGCTGATGCCGGACATGCCGTTCATCGCGCGGGTGACGGTCTGCCGGGACACCCCGGCGGCCGCGGCGACGTCGATGATCGTCGTGCGGCCGCCCGGGGTCAGGCGCGGAGGTCCAGCCATGCCACCTGTTCCGGGGAGAGGTCGACGGAGAGGCCCGTCATGGACGACCGGGCCTCCGCGATCGTACGGGGTCCGAAGAGCGGGAACGTCGGGAACGGCTGGTTGAGCACGTACGCCAGGGCGATCGCCGTCGCCGGGACACCGAACTGCTCGCCGAGCTCGCGCGCACGCCGGAGCCGCTCGAAGTTGTCGTCCGAGTAGTAGCAGCGGACGAGTTCGGCGTCGCTGGTGTCCTCGGGCGTCGCACGGCCGGTGAAGAACCCGCGGGCCTGCGAGGACCACGGCAGCAACGGGACCTGACGTTCCTCGAGCCAGGCCTTCGATGCCGCATCGGTCGCGTGTTCGCAGCCGTCCCACGGCACGTCGTACGCCTCGGCGAGACCGAAGTGGTTGCTGAGCACCTCGAACCCGTGCTTGCCGTTGGCACGCGCGTAGGCGTTCGCCTCGTCGAACCGTGCGGGGGTCCAGTTCGAGCCGCCGTACACGCGGATGCGCCCGGCTCGGCGGTGCTCGTCGAGGACGTCGACGAACTCCCCCACCGGGACGTCGGGGTTGTCGCGGTGCATCATGTAGATGTCCGCGTAGTCGGTGCCCTGACGATCGAGGCTCTCGAGCAGCTGCCGGGTGATCGACTCCGGGTCACAGTGCGGGGTGTGGGCGCCCTTCGTGATGACGACCACGTCCTCGCGGATCCCCCGGTTCTGGATCCACCTGCCGAGCCGCCCCTCGAGCACACCGCCGCCGTAGATGTACCCGGTGTCGAACACGTTGCCGCCCTGCTCGACGAACAGGTCGAAGATCGCACTGGCGTGTGCCAGGTCGGGCTGGTTGTCGACACCCATCACCAGGCGGGACATCCGCTTGCCCACGCCCGGCACCTCGCCGGAGCGCATCGGGTTGCCGTCCTGCACGGCGAGCGGTCGGCCGGACACCGTCGGGATGTCGGCGCTCTCGGCCTCGAAGGGGTAGCGCATGCCGATCGCCGCGCGCCACCGGTCGAGCGTGCGGGCGGTGGCGAGGGTCTCGTCGATGGTCATCTGCGCCGCCTCGACCGCCCCGGCCCGCAGGGCGTCGGTGGTGGCGTCGGCTTCTCGGGCGTAGGGGTGCTCACCCGCGAACGACAGCGAGCGAGGGGGTTCGTCGACGGTGTGGATCTCGATGGTGGGGTCATCGCCGAGGGTCCACGGGTCCGTGAGCACGATGCGACCGCGCGAGCCGTACACCGACACGGCGTTGTCGTCCTGCACGAAGACGCCGGTCCGGACCGTCGCCGTGGTCCCGCCCTTGTAGGTGAGCTGCGCGACCGTCCACTCGTCGACCCCGGTCGGCCCGAGGGTTCCGGTGGCGGTGAGGTCCACGGGCTCGGCGACGGCGACACCGGTGGCGGCCTGCACGATCGCGGCGGCCATCGTCACCGGGTACCCGCCGACGTCGAGGATCCCGCCGCCGGCGGTCTCGACGTCGAACAGGCGACCGGTGCGCTCGCCCGTCCGGAAGGCGAACGAGGCGTCGACGTGGGTCACGTCGCCGATCTCGCCGTCGCGGACCAGGTCGAGCAGCGCCGCGGTCTGCGGGTGGAAGCGGTACATGAACGCTTCGACGAGCGGCAGGCCGGCCTGCCGTGCGGCGTCGGTGAGCGCCATCGCGGTGCCGTGGTTCACGGCGAGCGGCTTCTCGCAGAGGACGGCCTTGCCGGCCTCGAGGGCGGCGAGGACGAGCCGGGCGTGCCCGGTGTGCACGGTCGACACGTAGACGGCGTCCACGCGCGGGTCGGCGAGGACCTGGTCGTAGGTACCGGCGGTCACGTCCGCGAACCCGAAACCGGCGGCCTCGTCGGCGAAGACCTGCGCCCGCTCGGCCGACGAACTGCCGGCCGCGACCAAGACGCCCCCGCTGGCGGGCAGCTGCGAGAGGAAGCGTCGTGCGATGCCGCCGGGGCCGAGGACGGCCCACCCGGGGCGGTCGGTGCTGGTCGAGGTCGGGGTGGTGGCGGTGTTCGCCGTCTGCGCTGACATGCGGATCCTTGTCGTCTCGTGAACCTTCACGGTCGGTTCGAAGCTAGCGGACACCGGAGCGATCGGCAACGGTCCTGCGGTAATTCGTGAACGTTCACGGCGGCGATGGACGAGCTGGCGTCCGCTCCCCCGAGAACTGCTCCTAGACTCTCGGCATGGCCAGTGCCCGCGACCGCGTCCTCGACAGCTTCGTCGCCATCGTGTGCGAGGAGGGCGAGCGTCCTGCCACGCTCGACGCCGTCGCCGCGCGCGCCGGTGTCTCGAAGGGCGGGCTGCTCTACCACTTCGGCTCCAAGGCCGCGCTGGTCGAGGGGCTCTGCGAACGACTGTCGGACCTGTCCGCGATCGACGTCGAGCGGATGCAGGAGGCCGAGGACGGCGCCGCGCGCTACTTCGTCCGCAACTGCCTGTTCGTCGGCAGCGAGCTGGACCTCGCCCTGCTCGCCGCGAGCCGCCTGCAGCAGGCCGGCTACGAAGAGGCGGGACGCACCCTCGACGACACCGAGAACGCCTGGCTCGCGACCCTCGTCGACGCCCTCGGCGACGAGCCGACCGCGCAGGCCGTCAAGCTCCTCGGCGACGGGCTGTACCACCAGGCCTCGCTCGGAGCTGCGAGCGAGGTGCGGCCGAAGCGGGGCAGCGTCGACATGGAGACCCTGCTCACCGTCGTCGACCGTCTGATCGCGACGCGACCCGGAGCGTGAACCGGCACACCCCCGGCTGGGGATAGACTGGGGAACGATCCACTCGTCGACACCCGGAGGTATCCCGTGGGCCGCGTCATCGCCGCTGTTTTCTCGATCCTGCTGCTGCTGGTGTCGATGTACCTGTTCGGGTTCGCCTTCCAGGTCGAGTCGGGCCAGGCCTTCGTCTTCATGGCCGGCGTGCTCCTGATGAGCCTCTCCTTCTTCCTGCCGATCCACGTGTTCGGCAAGCGCTAGCCAGCAAGCGCTGACCAGCGAGCGCAGAACGGCCCCGCACCTCACCGGTGCGGGGCCGTTCTGCGTGGAGCGTCAGGTCACGAGCCGATCAGACCAGGACCCGCAGGGTCCGCAGCGTCACCGCGGTGCTGATCGCCGCGTGCGCGGCCTCGGCGCCCTTGTCCTCCTTCGAGCCGGGCAGCCCGGCGCGGTCGAGCCCCTGCTGCTCGTCGTCCAGCGTGAGCACACCGAACCCGACCGGCTTGCCGGTGTCGATCGCGACCTGCGTCAGGCCGCTCGTCGCCGCGCCCGACACGTACTCGAAGTGCGGGGTGCCGCCGCGGATGATGACGCCGAGGGCGACCGCCGCGTCGAAACCGGCCTCGAGCGCGGTCTTCGCGACCACGGGCAGCTCGAAGCTGCCGGGCACGGGGATGACGTCGGCCGTCGCACCGAGCCGCTCGACCTCGCGCTGCGCCCCGGCCAGCAGGCCCGCGGCGATCGTGTCGTGCCACTGTCCGGCGATGATGGCCACCCGGATCCCGGTGCCGTCCACCTGGTCGCGGTCCGCCGCGCCTGCTCCGCTCATCGTGTCGTTCCTTCCGTGGGCGCTGCGGTCGCTGCCGCCGCCCGGTCTGCCGCGTCCAGCCACTCGGCGAGCGCGGCGATGGTGATGACGGGCACGCCCTCGCGTGCCCCGAGTGCGACGAGCGCCGGCAGCCGCATCATGCTGCCGTCCTCGTCGACGATCTCGCAGATCGCCGCAGCGGGCCGGAGTCCGGCCGCGGTGACGAGCTCGATCGCTGCTTCGGTGTGCCCGGCGCGCTCACGGACCCCGCCCGGTCGTGCGCGCAGGGGAACCACGTGTCCGGGTCGGTGCAGGTCGTCGCGCACCGAGTTCGGGTCGGCGAGGACCCGCAGCGTGCGGGCGCGGTCGTGGGCGCTGATGCCCGTGGTCACGCCGACGGCCGCGTCGACGGTGACCGTGTAGGCCGTGCCGCGGACGTCCTCGTTGTGCGCCACCATCGGCGGCAGGTCGAGGGCGTCGGCGATCTCGGTGCTGACCGGCGCGCAGATGAACCCGGACGAGTGCGCCACGGTCCAGGCGATCCACTCCGGCGAGGCGAGCTCGGCGGACAGGATGACGTCGCCCTCGTTCTCGCGGTCCTCGTCGTCGACGACGATCACCGGGCGACCGGCGGCGATCGACGCGATCGCGGCCTCGATGCTCGACGACCCGAGTGCCTGCGTGGCGGCACCGGCCTCGGCCACCATCACCGGGCCTCCGATCCGACGGTCTCGAGCGACTGCGCCGCGGCGTCGAGCCGCAGCATGCGGCGGACGTGCCGTGCCAGGACGTCGGTCTCGACGTTCACCCGGTCGCCCGGCACGCGGAGCCCGAGCGTCGTCGCCTCGAGCGTCTCGGGGATCAGGCTCACCTCGAACCAGGCGGCGTCGGGCGCGGTGTCCTCGGGCGAGACCGCGCTGACCGTGAGCGAGACGCCGTCGAGCGCGATCGAGCCCTTGTCGACCACGAGCGGGCTGAGCGCCGGCGCGAGCGAGAACCGCACGCGCCGCCAGCCGTCGCCGTCCGCCGTCTCGAGCACCGTGGCGGTGCCGTCGATGTGGCCCTGCACGATGTGCCCGCCCAGGCGGTCACCCACCGAGGCGGCGCGCTCGAGGTTCAGGCGGTCCCCCACCCGGAGCGCGCCGTGTGCGCTCATGTCGAGGGTCTGCTTCATGACGAAGGCCGTGAAGGTCTCGGGGGTCTGCTCGACGACGGTCAGGCAGACACCACTCGTCGCGATCGAGTCGCCGTGCCGGGCGTCCTGCACGACGACGGGGCCGTGGACGGTGAGCGCGACGGAGTCGCCCTGCTGCTCGACGGCGGTGACGGTGCCGAGTTCCTCGATGATGCCGGTGAACACTGGTGTCCTCTCAACGGGACTCCGGGGGCGTTCGACGATCGTCGGCATCGACGGACGGGTCGCACCCCACGGGTCGCGGGGTCGTCCTGTCCGCCAGCGCGCCTCCCATCCGGACTTTCACCGTCGGTCCCGGAATCCCACCGGGTCAACCTCTGGCGGGTTCGCACCCGTCATCAGTTCGTGGACTGTCACCACCGGCTCGGAATTCCACCGACCCCGGAGCGCTTGCGTAGTCGGAACGATACCCCAGGCCGCTGACGGCCGCGTCGTTCTGCTCCACCGGCCGTCACGGGGCGTCGCACCCTCGGCGCGCGTGGGCGCATCAGGTGCACCGGCATGTTCCGACAGAGCACTCGTCGATCGACTGGTGTCCTTTCGAACCATGCACGCACATCCGATGCTCGGGCATCTTCCGACGAAGCACGCGTCGATCGACCCGCGTTCCGTCGTGGCATGCACACGCATGCTCCGCCGGGCGGCGTGACGACGAGGGGCGCCGCGGGTGCGGCGTCCCTCGTCGTCCTGTCGGTCAGTGCCGACGACGGAGCACGAGCGTGCCCGCTCCGGCGAGGAGCAGCAGGAGCGCGAACCCGGCCGGCAGGACCGGCGAGCCGGCTCCCGTGTAGGCGAGCTCCGGCTCGTCTGAACCCCGGTCGCGGGCGGCCCCCGCGGGGGCCGCCGGCCGCCCGCGGCCCCGCGGGGGGGGGGGGGGGGGGTGGGGAGGGGGGGCGCTGGGGTGCACGCGAACGAGTCACACTCCGCGGGGGCGCCGTCTTTTTGGAAC